>NZ_BAAALT010000143.1:0-63867 GCF_039528515.1 Luedemannella flava | reverse complement strand
GGCCCCGTCCTCGGCGGCGCCCACCTCGCGTCCGCCGACCTCGGCGGCGCCGACCTCCGGGCCCACCGGTGGTGGCGGCTGCGTGGCCACCTACAAGACCGTGGGCCAATGGAGCAACGGCTTCCAGGGCGAGGTCACGGTCAAGAACAACGGGAGTACGACCACCAGCGCGTGGACAGCCACGGTGACCTCGCCGAGCGGCCAGACGGTCACCCAGGTCTGGAGTGGCACGGGCTCGTCGAGCGGGTCCGTGACGACGGTGAGGAACGCGAGCTGGAACGGCAGCCTCGGCGGCGGTGCCAGCACGGTATTCGGCTTCCTCGGCACGATCAGCGGTTCGTTCAGCGCACCGACGGTGACCTGCGTCCTGTCGTAGTAACCGATAGTCAACAGTGGCCCGGGCCGGCAGTGGCCCGGGCCACTGTTCGCTTGGCGAACGCCATCCAGGTATGGTGCAATATCGATGAAGGTCCACCGCCGGGCAATGCGGTCGGACCATTTTCTTGCAGGTCGGGGGAGCCGCCTGCGGGCCATCGCGGCCGACACCGGGACTGCTCGGTGACTCGATCGCGCCACGACATGTTCTGCACTGCCGTCCCATGACGGATGCGTATCCGGGCGCTCGCCACACGGCAGATGCCGGCCCGCCGCACCTCGACCGGCAGCTGCGCCACGAGAAGGGAACGTTTGTGAACTTGCGACGCAGGGTGGCCGTACTCGCGGCCGCCGTCGTCACGGCCACCGGGCTGGCGGTCTTCGTCAACCCGGCTGGCGCGCTCGCGCACGGGGCGGCGACCGCCCCGGCCAGCCGTACCTACATGTGTTACCTCGACGGCCTGCTCAAGGGCGGCGACATCACGCCGATCAACCCGGCGTGCGTCAACGCGGTCGCCGTGGGCGGCAAGCAGCCCATCTGGGACTTCTACGGTGTGCTGCGCTCCGACGGGGCCGGCCGCATGTCGGGCTTCATCCCCGACGGCCAGTTGTGCAGCGGCGGCAATACGAAGTTCGCCGCCTTCGACGTGATGCGTAACGACTGGCCGGTCACGCACCTGACCGCCGGCGGCACCTTCCAGGTGCACTACAACGCGTGGGCCCCGCACCCGGGCCAGTTCCGGCTCTACGTGACCAAGGCGGGCTTCGACCCGACCGCCGAGCTCGGTTGGGACGACCTTGAGTCCCAGCCGTTCGACACGTGGAACGAGACCGTTCCCAACGGCAACGGCGAGTACTACTGGAACGCCACGCTGCCGACCGGGCTGACCGGCCGCCACATCATCTACTCGGTATGGGCGCGCACGGACAGCAGCGAGACCTTCTACGGCTGCTCCGACGTCGTGTTCGACGGCGGCACCGGCCAGGTCACCGGCGTCGGCGACCCGGGCACCGGCGCCACCTCGGCGCCGACCTCCGCCGCGCCGACCTCGGCCGTCGTGACGAGCCGCGCCCCGGTCACCACGGCCGGGCCCACCACGCGTGCGCCGGTGACCACCGCCGCACCGACCACCCGCGCCCCGGTCACCACGGCCGGCCCGACCAGCCGGGCCCCGGTCACCACCGGCGTGGTGACCAGCGTCAACCCGATCGGCTGCCAGGCCACGTACAAGTCCGTGGGCCAGTGGACGGGCGGCTTCCAGGGTGAGGTCACCATCAAGAACAACGGTGCGAGCCCGACCAGCTCCTGGCGGGCCACGGTCACGTTCGCCAACGGCCAGACGCTCTCGCAGGTCTGGAACGGAACGGGGACCACGAGCGGCTCGACCACGACCGTTACGAACGTCTCCTGGAACGGCTCGCTGGGCGTCGGCGCCAGCACGTCGTTCGGCTTCCTCGGCTCCTGGAACGGCACCAACGACGCTCCGAAGGTCAGCTGCACGCTCGCCTGACGACGTCGCACCACCCGTGGCCCGGCACCGATCCTCGGTGCCGGGCCACGGCCTTTCCGCCCTGTCGCCACGCGTGCGCGCCTGCGCGGCTTCTCCACGCCGCCGCGCGATCTTGGGAAGAAAACGCCGCCAGGGCAACGGTTTCGTCCCAAGATCGCGCGGTTCTAGCCAGATGCGCACATGTGGGGGGTGGGTGGTGGGGTTCGCCAAGAGTGCACATGTGGCGAGTGGAACCGTGGCGCGGTCGCCACATGTGCACATGTGGCGGGGCTCTGGCGCCTGTGGTTCACCATGTGTGCGCATGTGGTGACGTGCTGGGGATGGTTGTCGGGCCACACGTTCGGGGGTGCCCGTTCGGGTGTGCTGCTTCGGCTGGTGAGCCGGTGACCATGTCGGGGGGAAGCGCCATCATGTGCCGGTGCTACTCGTGCACTGAGGACCTGAGAGGCTTCCGTGACCAACCCCCATCTCGCCGGGCCGCTCGAAGGGCCCCCCGAGCTTTCGCGGCAGAGCGCGGAACCGCCCGCCGCGCCCGCCGACGCCGACACCCCCGCCGACGCGGAGCCGGCCACCACCTCCCTGCCGACCGAGCCGGACGCCGCAGCCGACCAGGCCGCCACGGCCTCCGGACCCGAGACGCCTGCCGAGCCCGAGACCACGACGCTGGCGACGCCGGTCGAAACGGCAGAGGCGCCTGCTGAGCCCGAAACCACGACGCCGGTCGAAGCGGCAGAGGCGCCTGCCGAGCCTCAGACGCCCGTTGAGCCTGACGCGCCTGAGACGCCCGTTGAGCCTGACGCACCGGCCGAGCCTGAGGCGGCCGCTGAGCCCGAGACCACGACGTTGGCGGCACCGGTCGAGGCGGTGGAGACGCCCGCCGAGCCTGAGACGAACGTGCTGGCGGCGCCCGCGTCCGAGGCGGCCGCCGCCGGGGCGACGAGCGCAGAAAGTGCCGAGCCGGTTGCGGACGAGGAAGAGGAAGGGCCCGAGCCCACCACGCCTGCCATGGTCATGGCCGATGGCCGGCGGATCCCGCCGCGTGATCACCGCGGGCGCTTCATGCGCGGGCGCCGGCGACGGGCGGCGGAAGCCGCCGCGGCCGCCGGGATCGTCCTGACGCAGGAGGAACTCGACGCCATTCCCAACACCGACGAGGATGACGACGACTTCGACGAGTCGGACGACACGGCCGCCCCCGCCGTGGCCGCCGGCCTGGTCGCCGGCGCCGCGACAACCGACGTAGCCGCGGAGGCCGACGACGCGCCACCGCCGGTTGACGCGGCGGATACCTCGGAGCCGGAGCCCGAGCCGGAACGCGAGCCCGAGCCCGAGCCGGAGCCCGAGCCCGAGTCCGCGCCTGCCGGCGCTACGGCGGTGGCGGCCGGTGCGGCGGCTGCCGCAGCCGCGGCCGCTTCGTCCGAGGACGCCAAGCCCCAGGACGCCAAGCCCCAGGACGCCAAGCCCCAGGATGCGACCCCCCAGGACGCGACCCCGCCGGCTGGTGACGCGGCTGCGGGCGAGCCGAAGAAGCCCGAGGAGAAGAAGGGTCGCAAGAAGTGGCTGCTCCTCCTGCTGCTCCTTCTCCTGCTCCTGTTGTGCCTGCTCTGCGGCTGGCTCGGGTTCATCACCTGGTTCCAGGATGACAAGGACACCAGTGCGGTGGTGACCCCGACGGCGACCGTCACGGTCGCTCCGGGCGCCACGGCCACCGGCGGCACCGGTGCGACCGCGAGTGCCGGTACGACCGACGGTGCCACGGCGGGCGCGGGCGCCACGACGACCGGCGGCGTGGCCGCGACGGCGAGCGCGGGTGCCTCCGGCGGCCCGGCGGCGACGCCGAGCGCGGGCGGGGCCACGTCGACGCCGACCGACACCGCAGCCCCTGGTGACAGCACCGCCGAGCCGAAGCCGACCGTGACGGTGCCGAGCGTCATCGGCAAGACGGTCGCCGAGGCGGAGAAGATCCTGGCGGACGCGGGCCTGACGGACGTGACGTTCGATGGGCCGGGCGTGCCCGTCCAGCCGGACTGGAAGGTCACGAAGCAGTCCATCAAGGCCGGCACGAAGGTGCCCGCCGACGAGCCGATCGTCATCACGGTCGTCGAGTTGACGGGCNGACCGCTCCCGGTCCCTTTCGTCACCAGCGTGTTTCCACCGCGTTGCGGTCCGAACGACCGCTTGACGCGCTCCCGGATGATGTTGCACGGTTCGGCTATGACCGACGCGCTGGACCTCTCGGTGAAGACCCTCGGCGCCTGCCGGATCGAGTCGCCCTTCGGGTCGCTGGTCCAGAACCGTCGGTCCACATTGCACTACGTCGACGAGGCTGACCTCGTGCTCTTCGACGACACCCGCGCGATGGTGGCCGCTCGCGGGGTCCAGGCCGAGGAGCTGCCGGGCTTCGAGCCCGGCGGCCCGCGCGGAAAGATCTTCTTCGACCCGTCGAAGACCCGGGTCGGCATCGTCACCTGCGGCGGGCTGTGCCCCGGCCTGAACGACGTGATCCGGGCGATCGTGCTCGAACTCACCAACCGGTACGGCGTACAACGGATTTATGGGTTTAGGAACGGTTATCAGGGGTTCATTGCGAAATATGGGCGGACCGTCGTCGACCTGACGCCGGAGGTGGTCAGCGGCATCAACGAGTACGGCGGGACGATCCTCGGCACCTCACGCGGCCAGCAGGACCCCTACGAGATCGTGGACTGCCTGGAGCAGCTGAGCCTCAACGTGCTGTTCGTCATCGGCGGCGACGGCTCGATGCGGGGCGCGCTGCGCATCGCCGAGGTCATCGCCGAGCGCGGCCGGAAGATCGCCGTCATCGGGGTGCCGAAGACGATCGACAACGACATCCCCTACATCGACCAGAGCTTCGGCTTCCAGACGGCGTTCGGCAAGGCGACCGAGTCGATCCGGGCGGCGCACGTCGAGGCGCGCGCCGTGCCCAACGGGGTGGGCCTCGTGCAGCTCATGGGCCGGCACTCGGGCTTCATCGCCTGCTACGCGGCGCTGGGCAACAACGACGCCGACTACGTGCTCATCCCCGAGGTGCCGTTCGCGCTCGACGGGGAGGGCGGGTTCCTGACCCACCTGCGTCGGCGGGTCACCCATCGCGGGCACGCCGTCGTCGTGGTCGCCGAGGGGGCGGGGCAGGAGTACCTGCAGCACGAGCCGCGCGGTGCCGACGCATCGGGCAACACGAAGCTGCACGACTTCGGCGTCTACCTGCGCCAACGCATCTTCGACCACTTCCGGGGCACCGACACCGAGGTCAACCTGAAGTACATCGACCCGAGCTACGCGATCCGCAGTGTGCCGGCCAACCCGTACGACAGCGTGTACTGCATCCGGCTCGCGCACGCGGCCGTGCACGCGGCCATGGCGGGCCGGACCGAGATGGTGGTCGGTCGCTGGCACGGCCGGTTCGTGCACATCCCGATGGCGCTGGCCATCAGTTCGCGCAACCAGGTCGACCCCGAGGGTGACCTGTGGATGACCGTGCTGGAGGCGACCAACCAGCCACCCCGGTTCGGCTGACCTACGCCCGGGGGACCTCCTGGCGCGGCGTCCTACCGAAGTTGGCCTCGTCGTAGAGCACCCAGTCGGTGACCGCGATCTCGTAGACCCGGTGGTGCGCCTCGCCGCTGGCCAGCCGGGCCGGGTCGATCGCGTTCCCGGCCTTGGGCCAGCGCGTCACGTACCGGTGGATCTGATCGTTGATACCGGTAGTGGGTAGCTCGCGGGCCGTGCCCTTGAACGAAACGCCCTGGACCGGTTGGCCGAGGGCGTCGAGCTCGATGGCGAGGATCGCACCCGCGACGCGCTCGTCGTTGCGGATGTTGGCGCAGTGGAACCGGGTGGGTCGGGAGATGAACCACAGGCGGTCCGGAGTAAAGGCACTGGCGAACCAGACGTTGCACACGTACGGCGAACCGTCGTCGTCCAGTGTGGCGAGTTGCATGACCTTTCCGGTCGTCACCTGTTCTTCCAGAACAGTGCGGGCGTTGGGCGTCACCACGTGGCCTCCAGCGCTCGGGAGTCCCGATCGTAACGTGATGTGGCCGATCACACACCCGGCGTCCCATCTCCCACTCATGGCTGATTCCCAGCCGCATCACAGACCCCACGCGGGTTTGGTGGTCAGGATGACGGGAAATGACATGCCCGCTAGGTGCTGTGGAACGTCGCAGCCCACCAGTTAGGAGCCCTGGCATGACGATCACGAACAACGACGACCTCTGGCTCACCGCCGTGTTGCGGCCCGCAGGGGTCCTGTCCGCGTCCGCAGTCGAGCGGCTGGCCGAGGAGATGACGTCGGTCGCGCGGACCGCGAACATCGTCGTGGTCAACCTTGTCGCGGCGCAGGTGACGGACGTCGAGGCGCTGGCCGCGGCCCTCAAGGGGCCCGGGTCGCTGCTCTCCGCGCCCGACAAGTGCCTGCTCCTGGTCGGCGCAGACGAGGAGCTGCTGGCCGCGCTGGACCGGGCGGGCGGCGAGATCGCCGCGATCGAGACCGAGCCGACCCCGGACGCCGATCTCGCGCTGGTCGCCTGACGCCGGGAACCTCCGGGCAGTCCTAGGACTTGACCCACCGGAGACCGGACAGCCCGCGGCGCACGCCCCGCCTGACGAGTGGTGGCGTCGGACAGGGCGCCGGGCACCGGTCTCCAGTGGTCTGGCCTGATCAATGTTGTGGTGGCGTTGATCAGGCCAGACCCGACCCGGCCTCCACCAGTCCGCCGATCGTGTCCGCCGGACCGGGCCGGCCGTAGAGCCAGCCCTGGGCCGCGTCGCAGCCGATGGCCCGCAGCCGGTCGGCCTGAGCGGTCGTCTCCACTCCCTCCGCGGTCACCGTGAGGCCCAGCGTGTGGGCCAGGGAGACCAGGGTGGCCAGGATCCGTTCGTCGGTCGGGTTGCCGGTCGCGTCGGCCGACCGCAGGCCGGTGACGAACTCTCCGGCGATCTTCAGCTCGCGCACCGGCAGGCGGCGCAGGTACGCGAGGTTGGAGTAGCCCGTACCGAAGTCGTCGATGGCGATGCGGATGCCGCGCGCGGCCAGGTCGCGCAGGGCGGCGATCGGCTCGGTGTCCGGCCCCATCACCGAACTCTCGGTGATCTCCAGTTGCAGCCGCGCCGGGTCGAGGCCGGTGCGGCCGAGGATGCCGAGCACCTTGTCGACCAGGCCCGGGTCGTGCACCTGCCGCACCGCCAGGTTGACGCTGATGAACCCCTCGGGTTTCGCCTCGGGCCACCAGTGCGCGGCCTGCCCGCACGCCTCCTCCAGCACGGTGTAGCCGAGCCGCAGGATCAGCCCCGTCTCCTCGGCCAGCGGGATGAACTCGCTGGGCGACAGCCGGCCCAGGCGCGGGTGCCGCCAGCGCACCAGCGCCTCCACCCCCACCAGCGTCGTCTCGAAAAGCGAAACCATGGGTTGGTACTCCACGACGAACTCGCCGCGTTCGAGGGCCGCCGGCATCTGGGCCGACAGGGCGTACCGGGCGATCTCGAGGTCGTCGCGGGCGGGGTCGAACAGGGCCCACCGGCCCTTGCCGGCCGACTTGGCCCACTGGAGCGTGATGTCCGCCGCCCGCATCAGGCCCGTCGGGTCCGTGCCGGCGGCGGGCGACTCGGCGATGCCGATGCTCGCCGTCACCGCCAGCTCGTGCCCGTCGATGTGGACCGGCACCGCGACCGCGGCGAGCACCTCCTCGGCGACCGCGATGAGCTCGTCGGTGTCCGCCGGGTCGACGACGAGGACGACGAACTCGTCGCCGCCCATCCGCGCCACCAGCTGGCGGTGCGTGGCGACGTGCTGGCCGAGCCGCGCGGCGATCGCCACGAGCAGCCGGTCGCCGATGCCGTGCCCCAGGCTGTCGTTGATGACCTTGAAGCCGTCGAGGTCGATGAAGCAGACCCCGACCCGGCCCTCGCCGTTCTGGCCGAGGGCCTCGGCCAGTCGGTGGCCGAACAGGGCGCGGTTCGGCAGCCCGGTGAGCGGGTCGTGGGTGGCCTGGTGGCGGAACCGTGCCTCGCTGGCCCGCAGCGCCTGCTCGGCCTGCACCCGGGCGACCAGGGCGGCCTGCCGGATCGTCTCCTGCTCGTCCAGGGTTCGGTCGCGCACGGCCCGGGTGAACCCGGTGGCCAGCGCCCCGAGCAGCCGACCGAGCCGGTCGGCGGCGTCCGGTGTGGCCAGGTCCAGGTCGTGCAGCAGGCGCAGCTGAGTCACCTCGATGGTGCGGCCGAGCGTCTCGGCCGCGGCGAAGTCGGCTGCCACGAGCTCGGCGCCGATGTCGTAGCCGGCGCGCGGGCTGAACGGCTCGGCGGTCAGGGCGGTGGCCAGCCGCCCGGCCAGCCCGCCGAGGTACGTCTCGACCTCCGCCAGCGCCAGTGGCACGTAGGACGTGCCGGTGACGGCCTTCGCCCAGGCCCGGGCGAACGTGGTCACCCCGGGCCCGGGAGACCCGGGTGCGCCACCGGTCATTCCTTGCGTCCCACCCCGCCCAGTACGCCCGTCCGCTCGGGGTTCTCGCCGACCTCATCGGGCGAGTCGGGATGCCACTGGGGCACCCACACCACCCCGGGCGGCACGAGCTCGAACCCGTCGAAGAGGGCGGTCACCTGCGCCCGGGTGCGCAGCGTGATCGGGTTGGCGGTGTTGCGGTAGATGGCCATGCCGATGGCGCCGTCGCCCGGCCGGGCGTCGTCGGTGCCGTGGCTGAGCGCGAGATAGCTGCCCGACGGCACGGCGCCGTGCAGGGCCCGCACCATGCCCGCCGGATCGTCGTCGTCGGACACGAAGTGCAGCATCGCCACCATCATGATCGCGACCGGCTGCTCGAAGTCGAGCAGCGCGCGCACCTCGGGGTGTCCGAGGATGGTGTCGGGCTGACGGCCGTCGGCCCGGATCGCCGTCGCGTGGTCGTTCCCGGCGAGAATGCGCCGGCTGTGCGCGACGGCCACGGGGTCGATGTCGACGTACACCACCCGGGACGCGGGATCGGCCTGTTGGGCGATCTCGTGCACGTTGCCGAGCGTCGGGATCCCCGACCCGATGTCGAGGAACTGGCGTACCCCGGAATCGACGAGGAACCGGACCGCGCGCCGCAGGAAGGTGCGGTTTGCCTGGGCGCTGACTGACACGTCCGGGATGACCGCCTGCACCTGCTGCGCCGCGGCCCGGTCGGCGGCGAAGTTATGGCTGCCGCCCAGGTAGTAGTCGTACATCCGGGCAGCGCTCGGCCGCTCCATGTCAATGTCTTCGGGTGCCCAGTCCGGTCGGTCCATACCGTCCCCTCGACGTGGATGATCACCGCTATTGTGCCTGTTCCAGGTGAAGATCCGCCAGACGGACGAAGCCCTCGTTAGTTCGGTGGCGCGTCGAGAAGCTCCGGAATCGGCTGGAAGACGCCGAACAGGGCGCCGAGGGGGTCCACCAGGAACGCGGCGGTGCCGACGTCGACGAACACCGGCGGCACGGCCACGAAGCCGCCCAGGTCGCGGCAGCGCGCCGCGACCGCCTCGCAGTCGTCGACCTCGAAGGTGACGCCCCAGCGTGGCGGCAGCTCGGCCGGCATCTCGTCGGTGATCGCGATCAACCCGCCCACGGTGCGGCCACCCGTGTAGAACTCGCCGTAGTCGACCGACGCGGCCAGTTCGCCGGTGCGCTCGGACCAGCCGAAGACCTCCTTGTAGAAGGCGGCGGCGCTGACGGTGTCCCGGGTCCACAGCTCGCTCCAGGACGGCGCGCCAGCGACCCGCTGCACCTGTGAACCGGCGAAAGTGGCCCGCTGCCACAGGCCGAAGACGGCACCCTGCGGGTCGGCGCAGATGGCCGCGCGCCCCCGGGTGCCGACCTGGGCGGGCGGGGTCACGACGCGGCCCCCGGCCGCGGTCACCGCGGCGACGGTGGCGTCGAGGTCGTCCGTACTCACGAAGACCACCCAGGACGCGGGACCACCACCCGCAGCCGTCGCGCCGGCAGCGACCAGGTCACCCAGCCGGAAGTCCAGGCGGCCGTCGGCCGGGTCGCCCGCGTTCGTCCAGCCGAGGAGGGAGCCGTAGAACGCGCTCGCGAGGGTCAGATCGGGGCAGAACAGGTCCACCCAGCACAGAGCCGCCGGCGGGTACCCACGCACGCGCATGCCGCATCCCTTCCCAGCGTGACGATTCCCGGGACGTTACGCCTCTGTTAAGTGCGCGCATTCGTACGAAGGTCTCGTTGTTTGTCGACGAAAAAGCTTCACGCCAACTGAATGTGGTGGACCGTTCATCGACAATGGGTCGCACCCGCCGTTGCCGAGGAGTTCCCGCCATGACCGAGAGCGCGCAACCCACGCCGGCGCAGGACGCCGCCCTGCGTCAACTCACCGACACCGGCCAGTTGACCGAGGAGCAGGCGCGTGCCGTGCGCGGCGCGCTCTGGCCCGCCCCGCAGGCCGTCGCCCGGCAGGTGTCCTGGCTGCTGGAGGCGGCGGGCTACGTGGGCGGCGGCCTGATGGCCGGCGGCATCGCGATCGTCCTCGGCGAACGCTGGGGGGACCTGACCCGCCAGGGCCGGGCCGCGGTGCTGGGCGGCCTGGCCGTGCTGTTCGTCGTCGCGGCCCTCGTACTGGCGGGCGGGCGGTTGATCAGGGTCGGCCGTGGTCCGACGGGTGCGCGGCGGCGCGTCGTGGGTGCGCTGCTGACCTCCGCGGCGGTGCCGGTCGCCTTCGCCGTCTCGACCGTGGCCGACGTCGACGACGACCCGCTCGTCGGCCTGATCGCCGGCCTGGTCGTCGCGGTGGCCGCCTACGCCCTGGCGGACACGCCCTACGGCGTCGTGATGATGGCCGTGATGAGCCTGGGCGTGCTGGCCACGGGCCTGGGCCGGGCCGGCACCACCGAGGCGACGACAGCGGTCGTGACGGTCCTCGGCGGCCTGCTCTGGTGCCTGGCGGCCGTCGCGCGGCTGGTGCGTCCGGTCGCGCTGGGACTGGCGATCGGGCTGGCCACCGCGCTGGTCGGGCCGCAGTTCGCGATCGACGAGTACCCGTGGCTGGGCTATTCGCTCGGGTTCGGCGTCGCGGTGGGCGCGTTCGTGCTCTACCACCGGGTACGCGAACTGGTCCTGCTGATCGCCGGCGTGATCGGGCTGACCGTGCTCGTCCCGGAGCTGGTCAACGAGCTGACCGAGGGTGCCCTGGCCGGCGCCAGCGTGCTGGTCGTCGGCGGGGCCGTGCTCATCGCCGCCAGCGCCCTCGGCCTGCGGCTCCGTAAGGTGGAACGGGTCGCGCCGGTCGTCGCGGAGGAGGGTTCGCCATGACCGACCTGCGGAGTCTCGTGAACATCGGCCCGACGCTGGCCGCCGATCTGACGGCCGTGGGCATCCCGGACGCGGAGACGCCGCTGCGGACCAGCGCGAGCGGCGGGTCGTGATTTGGCACTGGCGAGTCCTGTGACCCCGTGGGATCCCTGTGACGCCGAGGGATTATTCTGCGTCCGAGGTACGCCTCAGATCTTGTACGACAGGTGACCCAGGAGGCCCCGAGTGACCACGGTTGCACCGAAGCCGATCGTGACCCGGCCGTGGCCGGTTCACCAGCCGGTCAAAGGCTCGGCCTTCGCGCGCCTGTTGCGGACGACGGACGCCAAGCAGATCGGCCTGATGTATCTGGTCACGTCGTTCGTGTTCTTCATGGTCGGCGGCATCATGGCGCTGCTCATGCGGGCCGAGCTGTTCAAGCCCGGGCTGCAGTTCCTGTCGCCGGAGCAGTACAACCAGCTCTTCACGATGCACGGCACGATCATGCTGCTGTTCTTCGCGACGCCGATCGTGTTCGCCTTCGCGAACTACATCGTGCCGCTGCAGATCGGCGCGCCGGACGTGAGCTTCCCTCGCCTCAACTCGCTGGCCTACTGGCTGTACCTGTTCGGTGCGTCGCTGGCCACCGCCGGCTTCATCACGCCGGGCGGCGCGGCCGACTTCGGTTGGTTCGCCTACACGCCGCTGACCAACGTCACGAACTCGCCCGGCCCGGGCGCCGACATGTGGATCATCGGTCTGGTCATCTCCGGCCTCGGCACGATCCTCGGCGCCGTCAACATGATCACCACGATCCTGACGCTGCGCGCGCCCGGCATGACGATGTTCCGGATGCCGATCTTCACCTGGAACATCATGATTACCAGCCTGCTGGTGCTCATGGTCTTCCCGATCCTGGCCGCGGCCGCCCTCGCGCTCGCCGCCGACCGGCACCTCGGCGCCCACGTCTACGACCCCGCCACCGGCGGGCCCATGCTCTGGCAGCACCTGTTCTGGTTCTTCGGCCACCCCGAGGTGTACATCGTGGCGCTGCCGTTCTTCGGCATCGTCTCCGAGGTCATCCCGGTCTTCAGCCGCAAGCCGATCTTCGGCTACAAGGGCCTCGTCGGCGCCACCATCGCCATCGCGGCCCTGTCCATGAGCGTGTGGGCGCACCACATGTTCGCCACCGGCCAGGTCCTGCTGCCGTTCTTCAGCTTCCTGAGCTTCCTCATCGCCGTGCCGACCGGCATGAAGTTCTTCAACTGGATCGGCACCATGTGGCGGGGGCAGCTCACCTTCGAGACGCCGATGCTGTTCTCCATCGGCTTCCTGGTGACGTTCCTCTTCGGCGGCCTGTCGGGCGTCCTGCTCGCGGCCCCGCCGATCGACTTCCACGTGTCGGACACGTACTTCGTGGTGGCGCACTTCCACTACGTGCTCTTCGGCACGATCGTCTACGCCGTCTACGCCGGCGTGTACTTCTGGTTCCCGAAGATGACCGGCCGCATGCTCGACGAGCGCCTCGGCAAGGTCCACTTCTGGCTCACCACGATCGGCTTCCACACCACGTTCCTGGTGCAGCACTGGCTGGGCACCGAGGGCATGCCGCGCCGGTACGCCGACTACCTGGAGCAGGACGGCTTCACCACCCTCAACCAGATCTCGACGGTGGGCGCCTTCATCACGGGCATCTCCACGCTGCCGTTCCTGTGGAACGTCTGGAAGTCCTACGTCACCGGCCGCACGGTCGACGTGGAGGACCCCTGGGGCTACGGCAACTCCCTGGAGTGGGCGACCTCCTGCCCGCCGCCGCTGCGCAACTTCGACCGGATGCCCCGCATCCGCTCCGAGCGCCCGGCGTTCGACGCCAAGTTCCCCAACCTGGCGGTCGACACCAGCCGGGAAGCAACCCTGAGCATCCACGCCAGGGACGCGATCAGCACCGCCCCCGCCACCACCACAGAACCCCCCAGCGGCGAAACGGCCGGCGAAAAGTAACCCTGCCTGAGAGTTGCGGCGGGTAAGTGCCCTGGGGGCACTTACCCGCCGCAGCAGGCCTATGGCGCGAGGGTGACTCCCGCGGAGCGCATGGTGGTGAGGGCGGATTCTCTGGTGGTGGGGGAGACGGCGGCCGTCAGGGGAAGCAGGACGGTGGTGGTGAAGCCCGCCTTCGCCGCGTCCAGGGCGGTGGCCTTGACGCAGTGGTCCGTCGCTATGCCGACCACGTCCACCTCGTCGACGTTGCGCATGCGGAGCCAGGCGGCCAGGCCGATGCTGCCGGAGAGGCCCTCGAAGCCGGAGTAGGCCGCCGCGTGCTGGCCCTTCTCGAAGACGGCCTCGATTCTGTCCGTGTCCAGCTCCGGGTGGAAGTCGACGCCGCCCGTGCCCACCACGCAGTGGGCCGGCCAGGAGTCGACGTAGTCCGGCGGGTTGCCGAAGTGGGCGCCCGGGTCGATGTGGTAGTCCTTCGTGGCCACCACGTGGTCCCAGCGCCTGGGCTCCTCGCGCAGGACGGCGGAGATGGCGGCGGCGACGGCCGCGCCCCCGGTAACGGGCAGCGAGCCGCCCTCGCAGAAGTCGTTCTGCACGTCGACGATGATCAGGGCCCTGGTCACGGCTTACTCCTAGCGGGGATGACGGTCAGCGGGATGGCGGGGTCGCCGGCGGAGAGCTTGAGACCCTCCCACGGGATGGAGATCAGGCACTGGCGCAGATGCTCCCGCGACTCCGACAGGGTCGGCACGTCCGGCAGGACCTCGCCGTCGCGGACGAAGACGCGCTGCAGCGCGCGGTCGTGCGGCGCGGCGTCGGCGGTACCCTGCGAGACCACGATCTCCTCGGTCGCCGTACCGGTCGGCTTGTGCCGGCGTACGGCCGTCTTGCGGCCGCCCACCGTGCCCTTGTTCTCCGAGCGCTTGACCACCGGCTGCCCGTCCACCTCGACGAGCTTGTAGACCAGGCCGGCGGTCGGCGCGCCGGAGCCGGTCACCACGGCCGTGCCGGCCCCGTAGATGTCGACGGGCTCGGCCGCGAGCGCCGCGATGGCGTACTCGTCGAGGTCGCCGGAGACGATGATCTTCGTGTCCGTCGCGCCGAGGGAGTCCAGCAGGTCTCTCGACTGTTGCGCGAGGACGGACAGGTCGCCCGAGTCGATGCGCACGGCGCGCAGCGCCGGCCCGGCCACCTCGATGGCGTTGCGGATGCCCTGCGAGATGTCGTACGTGTCGACGAGCAGCGTGGTCTGCTTGCCCAGCGCGGCCACCTGGGCGGCGAACGCGGACGGCTCGTCGGCGTGCAGCAGGGTGAAGGCGTGCGCCGCGGTGCCCGCCGTGGGGATGCCGTACCGGTGGCCGGCGGCCAGGTTGGACGTGAACGCGAAGCCGGCCAGATAGGACGCCCGGGCCGCGGCCACGGCCGCCTCCTCGTGGGTGCGGCGACCGCCCATCTCGATGATGGGCCGGCCGCGGGCCGCGGTGACCATGCGGGCCGCGGCGACCGCGATCGCGCAGTCGTGGTTGAGGACCGACAGGATCAGGGTCTCCAGCACCACGCACTCGGCGAACGTGCCGGACACCGTCAGAATCGGGGAACCCGGGAAGAACAGCTCTCCCTCGGCGTACCCGCTGATCTCGCCTTTGAACTGGTAGTTGAGCAGCCACGCCGCCGTCGCCTCGTCGACGACGTCCGCGCGCCGCAGAAACTCGACAGTTTCCGGGGTGAAGCGGAAGCCGCGGACGAGATCGAGCAGCCGTCCCACGCCCGCGACCACGCCATATCGTCGACCGGGCGGCAGGCGCCGGGCGAAGACCTCGAAGACGCACTGTCGATCGGCGGTTCCGTCGCGCAGCGCGGCACTCACCATCGTCAGTTCGTAGTGGTCCGTCAGGAGCGCGGTATCAGGGCCTGTCACGGCTCCAGCCTAGGCGGTCACACACGGCTGGCGGGTGGATCGGATCTGTGACGCCCACCCCCATGCCCGGCGACGGAACCCGTACACTCGGTGGCTCAGCTCAACCACCCACCGTGGCGGCGTGTACGCAGGCAGGAACATCCAGGTCTGTAGAACCGTCCATCAACCGGGTCCGTGCTGGACAGACAGTGAAGGGCGCTCGCCGTGAGCAGACACCGCGCGGGCGGCGACGGTGATGCCGAGCTCGCGCCCGGTGTCCAGTTCGCCGCATACGAGGTTCTGCAGCGCCTCGGGGCCGGTGGCATGGGGGAGATCTACCTGTGCCGGCACCGGATGCTCGACCGCGTCGACGCGGTCAAGGTGTTGCACCGCCACTACGCGAGCGACCCCGTCTACCGGCAGCGGCTACGCCTTGAGGCACTGTCCGCGGCGAAGCTGCGGCACCCGCACATCGTCACCATC
Source organism: Luedemannella flava (assembly GCF_039528515.1). NCBI lineage: Bacteria > Bacillati > Actinomycetota > Actinomycetes > Micromonosporales > Micromonosporaceae > Luedemannella > Luedemannella flava. The sequence continues at coordinate 48,326 of NZ_BAAALT010000143.1, read as the reverse complement.
TACACCGCCGACGAGGCGGACGGCCTGCTGTACCTCGCGATGGAGTACATCGAGGGCGCGGACCTGGCGGCCGTCATCGAGCGGCACGGAACGCTCGACCTGGCCCGCACGGTGGCGTTGCTGAGCCCGGTCGCGGCCGCGCTGGACGTGGCGCACGGCGCGAAGATCATCCACCGGGACGTGAAGCCCAGCAACGTGCTGGTGACGCCGGACGACCGGTCCTTCATCACCGACTTCGGGATCAGCAAGGTCGTCGGGATGGAGCCGCAGGGGCTGACGGCGCCGGGGGAGTTCGTCGGCACGGTGGCCTACTGCTCGCCCGAGCAGCTGTGCGGCGAGCCGCTGGACGGCGCCTGCGACCAGTACGCGCTGGCCTGCGTCGCGTACGAGTGTCTGACGGGGCATCCGCCGTACGTGCGCGACAGCCAGGTCGCGACGATCTCGGCCCACCTGACGCTGCCGCCGCCGCGCATCCGCGACATCCGGCCGGACCTGCCCGCCGAGATCGACGCGGTCTTCGCCCGTGCCCTCGCGAAGACCGCCGACCGGCGGTACCCGACGTGCTCGGACCTCATCGCGGCGCTGACCAAGGTGCTGTCGGGGGTCCCCGCGCCGTCGGTCGACCTCATCGACGGGCCCACCATGCCCCTGGTGCGGCAGCGCGTCCCGCAGCCCGCGCCCCAGCCCGTCAGCGGGCCGCCGGCGGCCGTGCCCCCGCCGTCCGTGGTCGGCAACCCGCTGCTGCGCGGCAGCATGACGACGCCGCCGCCGGTGCTCGCGGTGATCGGCGGGCCGGGCGCCGGCGAGGTGCTCACCGTCCCGGAGGTCGGTCTGCAGCTGCCCGGCGCCGGCCACGACGCCCGCGTCGAGGTGCAGCCGAGCGGTCTGTTCCTCGCGCCCTTCGGGCCGGCGCGGGTCAACGGGCTGCCCGCCGACGAGGGCCGCGACCTGCGCCCCGGCGACGTGGTGTCGGTGCGGTCGACGCTGCTGCAGGTGCGTTCGGCCGCCGAACCGTGGCGTGACCCGTTCGGGGATCCGGAGCCCGGCTGGGTCGGGCTGGACCCGCTGGCCGTCACCTACCTGGCCCGTCGCGGGCTGCCGGAGCACGGGACGGTGGGCAAGGACAACGAGCTCATGGTCCGGGTCGGCTGGAAGCACGGGACGCCGCCGGGGCCGATCGCGGTGAAGGTCGGCGGCGTCGACCCGCTGGCGGTGCGGGGCGAGCTCGACGTGGTGGCCGGCCTGGTGCGGCGCATGGTCACCCAGTTGGCCGCCCTCTACGCGCCCGGCGACCTGTCCCTCGTGGGGACCGTGTCCACGCTGGCCCGCGAGGACTGGTCGTGGTTGGCCGAGCTGCCGCACGCACGGGCGTTGCCGTTGGTGGGGCCGGACACCGGCCCTATCTACAGCCGGCGCTACGCGAAGGCGCTCGGCGCCGCGCTGCGGGCGTTGGTCGAGACCCGGCGGCGCAGTGCCCGGACCCGGCCCCGGGTGGTGGCCGTGCTCGATGACCAGCTCGGCGGCGTGCCGCGCGGGCTGTTGGGCCCGACGGCGGCGCAGGTCGGGGTGCACCCGGTCGTCCTCCTGCCGCCGCGCGCGAAGATCCCCACCGGCGTGGGGATGCACCTGGAGCTCGACTCCCACGGCGGCATGGGACTGCATCTGGGCCGGCACGGCATCCCGGCCCAGACGGGCGTGCCGGACGCCGTCAGCAGCCAGTACGCCCGTTCGATAACGGCCGCGCTGCTCGCCCGGACGTGACCGGCCACCCGCGCCGCTGCGCTGTCGCGGCCGGAGTTCGTAGGATGGTGTCGTGGCGACTCCACTCGCGGTGCCGACCGAGACACCCGACGTCGACGAGGTGCCCGGTGCCGACCGGCCCTGGGTCACCATTGTCTGGAACGACCCGGTCAACCTGATGCAGTACGTGACCTGGGTCTTCCAGAAGCTGTTCGGTTACAGCCGGGAGAAGGCGGAGAGCCTCATGCTCGACGTGCACCACAAGGGCAAGGCGGTCGTCTCGTCCGGGGCGCGCGAGAAGATGGAGTTCGACGCGTCCGCGCTGCACGGCTACGGCCTGTGGGCGACGGTGGATCAGCAGTAGTGATGTTCTACCGCGACGGCGCCGAGCTGGTGGCGCACATCGACCGCGATGCCGCGCAGGTGCTGCGCCAGTGCGCGGCGCAGCTGACCGAGCTGCTCGGCGACGACCCGGACCGCGACGACCCCGTGGTGGCGCGGCTCTTCCCGGACATGTACCGCAACGACCCCGAGGCCGCTGCCGAGATGCGGGAGCTGACCGAGGACGACCTCCGGTTGGCCAAGGTCACCGGGTTCAGCGAGATGATCGCGGACCTGCCCCGCAACGGCGGCGACGTCCGGCTGACCGAGGAGTCGGCGGACGTGTGGGTGCGCGGGCTCACAGACATGCGGCTCGCGCTCGGCCTGCGGCTCGACATCCGGGACGACACCGACTTCGAGGCCGAGATCGACGACGCGGTGGCGGCCGACCCGACGTCGAACCGGGTCCGGCAACTGGCGGTGTACGGGTATCTGACCGGTTTGCAGGGCTCGTTGGTCGACGCCCTGATGGACTAGGGTTTCTTGATCAACAAGGGCGAGGTAGCCTAGTCGGCGTGCTGAGCATCGATGCGGGGGTTCTCGAGGCGATTGTCGCCCACGCCCGCCGGGACCACCCGGACGAGGCGTGCGGCGTGGTTGCCGCGCCCGCCGGCCAGGAGGGCCCGCAACGGCACATCCCCATGGAGAACGCGGAGCGGTCCAGCACGTTCTACCGCTTCGACTCGATGGAGCAGTTGCGGGTGTGGCGCGAGATGGACGACCGCGACGAGGAGCCGGTGGTGATCTACCACTCGCACACCGCCACCGAGCCGTTCCCCTCCCGCACGGACATCAATCTCGCCAGCGAGCCGAATGCCCACTATCTGCTGGTCTCGACGCGTGATCCGGGCCCGGCGGAGGTGCGCTCGTTCCGCATTCTGGACGGCGAGGTGACCGAGGAACCGGTCCGCGTCCTCAATGCGATCGTGGATCCCGTGGCAGTGCAGTCCTACATGTTCGGGCAGAGCCCGGCGACGGTCGATTACGAGTGTCGCGCCTGATCTTTCTCAGGCCCCCGTAGTCATCTCCGTCCGACGAAACCCGATCAAGGAGTTTGTAGAACCATGGCCATCGAAGTTCGCATCCCCACCATTCTTCGTTCCTACACCGGCGGCGAGAAGGCCGTGCAGGGCGCCGGCGACACCCTCGCCGACCTGCTCACCGACCTCGACGCGAAGTTCTCGGGCCTGCGCGGCCGGTTGATCACCCCCGAGGGCGGTCTGCACCGGTTCGTCAACGTCTACGTCAACGACGAGGACGTGCGCTTCCTCGGCGCGCTCGACGCGAAGCTCAACGACGGTGACACCGTGACGATCCTGCCCGCCGTGGCCGGTGGGGCGCTCGGTCTCCTGGCCGCCGCCGCGCTGCTCGGCCGCCCGCTCTCCGACGCGGGCCTGGCCAGCCAGCGGTTCTAGACCCATGGCACGCTACGAGAACCTGCTCGACGCGTGCGGCGACACGCCCCTGGTCGGGTTGCCGAGGCTGTCCCCGTCGCCGGAGGTCCGGCTGTGGGCGAAGCTCGAGGACCGCAACCCGACCGGGAGCGTGAAGGACCGCCCCGCGATCTGGATGATCCGGCAGGCCGAGAAGGCCGGCCGGATCAAGCCGGGCGACACCATCCTGGAGCCGACGAGCGGCAACACGGGCATCGCCCTGGCCATGGTCGCCAAGCTCCGGGGCTACCGGCTGGTGTGCGTCATGCCGGAGAACGTCTCCGCCGAGCGGACCCAACTGCTCCGGATGTACGGCGCTGAGATCATCTTCTCGCCGGCCGCCGGCGGGTCGAACGCCGCCGTCGCGCAGGCCCGTCAGATCGCCGCTGAGCACCCCGACTGGGTCATGCTCAACCAGTACGCCAACGAGGCCAACTGGCGGGCGCACTACGAGACGACGGGTCCGGAGCTGCTGCGCGACCTGCCGACGCTGACCCACTTCGTGGCCGGCCTCGGCACCACGGGCACACTCATGGGTGTCGGGCGCTACCTGCGCGCCAAGCTCGACCAGGTGGAGATCATCGCGGCCGAGCCCCGCTACGGTGAGCTCGTCTACGGCCTGCGCAACATCGACGAGGGGTACGTCCCCGAGTTGTACGACGCCTCCGTGCTGACCCGCCGGTTCTCGGTGGGCACCCGCGACGCCGTCCTGCGCACCCGCCAACTGGTGGAGGTCGAGGGCATCTTCGCGGGGTTCTCCACGGGCGCGATCCTGCACGCGGCGCTCGCCGTGGCGCACGAGGCGATGAAGGCCGGCCGCTCGGCGGACGTGGCGTTCCTCGTCCCCGACGGCGGCTGGAAGTATCTGTCGACCGGCGCCTACGGCGGCACGCTCGCCGACGCGGAGAACGCGCTCGAGGGCCAGCTCTGGGCCTGAGCTTCGTGGCTCCGGTCGCCCACCCGCGACCGGAGCCCGAGCTGTCAGAAGGCGCTGATCGTGGACACCAGGCCGGCGAGCAGGGTCACCGACGCGGCGCCCAGCAGCACCCAGGGTGCCCGGTGCCGGTGGATGGTGGCGAAGCCACCGACGGTCAGCCCGATGCCGACCACGCCGAGCGTGATGATCGTCGGTTCGTACCAACTCGCCGCGTCGCCGGCCAGCACGCCGACGAAGCCCCGCAGCCCTATCGCGAGGCCCACTACGCCCAGCAGGGCGGCCCAGACGCTCGCGGCCACGAGGTGGCGAAGGCGCGGCGCGTCCTCGTTCCGGGAGACCCGGATCGCGGGGGCGATGGGATGATCCTTGAGGGCCGTGTGCAGGCCCGTCATCGACAGGTCGGCGGAGTGCGGCTGGGTGGGCACGCGGGCCGCGGTGTCGGTGGGGCGTCCGGTCACCTGGGGTTGGGTATCGGTAGCCACGTCGTCTCCGTTTCCGGTCCGGTCCGCAGTTGTTCAGCGGGCGTTTCCCTGCTGTGCGTACCTCTGCTGTGTGACGATAGGCAGCACGCCCATGGAGTGCAACGCGCGACAATACCCTGCGTAACGGCAGGTATCGGGTGTCGCGTTCGTGACACGTCCCGTGCGAGCGCTCATAAAACCGGTCCTGGCCGGCGTAGGCTCCGCTGCGTGGCGGACGCACCGATCGGGATCTTCGACTCAGGGGTCGGTGGATTGACGGTCGCCCGAGCCATCCTGGACCAGCTCCCGCACGAGCAGGTGCGGTATGTGGGCGATACGGCCCACTTCCCGTACGGCGACAAGCCCATCGCCGAGGTGCGCCGCTACGCGCTGGAGTGCCTCGACAAGCTCGTCGCCGACGGTGTGAAGCTCCTGGTGATCGCGTGCAACAGCGCGGCCGCCGCGTGCCTGCACGACGCGCGCGAGCGCTACCAGGTCCCGGTGATCGAGGTCATCCGGCCGGCCGTGCGCCGGGCCGCGGCCGCCACCCGTAACGGTCAGGTCGGCGTGATCGGCACCACAGCCACCGTGAACAGCGGTGCGTACGCCGACGCCTTCGCCGCCGCCCCGCAGGTGCACGTCACGAGCGTCGCCTGTCCGCTCTTCGCCGACTTCGTGGAGCGCGGCGTCACCTCCGGGCGGGCCCTGCTGGGCCTCGCCGAGTCGTACCTGGAGCCGCTGCAACGCGCCCAGGTCGACACGCTGGTGCTTGGCTGCACCCACTATCCGATGCTCTCCGGCCTCATCGGGCTGGTCATGGGTCCCGAGGTCACGCTCGTCTCCAGTGCGGACGAGACGGCCAAGGAGGTCTACCGGGTGCTGACGAACCGGGGGCTGCTGCGCCCCGAGGCCCAGGCGCCCCCCGTGCACCGGTTCATCGCCACCGGCGACCAGGCGCCTTTCGCGCAGCTCGCCCGGCGTTTCCTCGGCCGGGACGTCCCGGTGACCGCCCGCCCGAGCGGGCCGGCCACAAGCTACGGAGCGGCGGCATGACATGCGCTTGACCATCCTCGGGTGCGCGGGAAGCTTCCCCGGACCCGAGTCGGCCTGTTCCGCGTACCTGGTGGAGGCCGACGGGTTCCGACTGCTGCTCGACTTCGGGCCGGGGTCGATGACCGCGTTACAGCGCTACGCGAGCCTCAAGTGCGTGGACGCGATCCTCATCACCCACCTGCACGCCGACCACGTCCTCGACGCGGTCAGCTACGTCGTGGTGCGCCGGTACGCCCCGGAGGGCCCGTACCCGGTGCTGCCCGTCTACGGCCCGGCCGCCACCGCCGAGCGGATCGGGGCGAGCTACGCCCAGCAGAACGAGGGCCCGCTCGACGACGTGTACGACTTCCGCGTCCTGGAGCCCGGCACCCTGGAGATCGGCCCCTTCTCGGTGACCGTCGACCGCGTCAACCACCCCATCGAGACCTTCGGGGTGCGTCTGGAGCACGAGGGGCGCGTCCTGACGTACTCGGCGGACACGGCCCCCTGCGAGGCGGTGGAGCGGCTCGCCGAGGGCGCGCACCTGTTCCTGTGCGAGGCCAGCTACCTCGACGGCGAGGAGAACCCGCCCGACCTGCACCTGACCGGCCGCGAGGCCGGCGAGATCGCGGCGAAGGCGGACGTGGGCCTGCTGGTGCTCACCCACCTCGTGGTCGCCTGGGGCAGCGAGGCGCGGACGTTGGAGGCCGCCCAGACGACCTACCACGGTCCGGTGGAGGTCGCCCGCCCCGGCGCACGCTTCACGGTCTAGTTTTGGCCGGCCGTTTCACCGTTCGTCAATCTCCCGTCGACCCGAGCACGGCGGAAGCGTCCACCGTGTGGATATGCGCATCGCGATCATCACGGAGTCGTTCCCGCCTGATGTCAACGGAGTCGCGAACTCGGTAGTCCGCGTCGCCGAGCACCTGGTGGCCCGGGGCCACGAGCCCCTCGTGATCGCGCCCGCCCCGGGCCTGACCGCGCGCGGCTATCCGGGGGCCTTCGGGTTTCCGGTCATGCGGGTGCCTTCGGTGCCGCTGCCGGCCTACAAGGGATTCCGGCTGGGGCTGCCCAGCGCGAAGCTGACCACCACGCTGCGCGACTTCGCGCCGGACCTGGTCCACCTGGCCAGTCCGGTGGCCCTCGGCGCGCGCGGCGTGGTGCTCACCGACCAGTTGGACCTGCCCACCGTGGCGGTCTACCAGACCGATCTGCCCGCGTACGCCCGGCTGTACCGGCTCGGCATCGGCGAGGCCGCGGCGTGGGCCTGGCTGCGCGCCGTGCACAACGGCGCCGACCGCACGCTGGCGCCGTCGACGAGCACCGCCGACAGCCTGGTGGCGCAGGGCATCCGCCGGGTGTGGCTGTGGCAGCGCGGCGTCGACGCCGTCCGCTACCACCCCGGCAAACGCAGCGACGCGGTGCGGGCCGCGTTGGCTCCCGGTGGGGAGATCATCGTGGGGTACGTGGGACGGCTCGCCGCCGAGAAGCGGGTGGACCTGCTCGCGGGCGTGGCGCGGCTGCCCGGCGTCCGGTTGGTGATCGTGGGCGACGGCCCGGCCCGCAAGCGCCTCGCGAAGGCGCTGCCCGGGGCGCGGTTCGTCGGCGAGCGCCACGGCGAGCAGCTGGCCCGCCTGTACGCGAGCCTGGACGTGTTCGTGCACACCGGTCCACACGAGACGTTCGGGCAGACGGTGCAGGAGGCGTCGGCGAGCGGCGTGCCCGTGGTCGCGCCGGCCGCGGGCGGCCCGCTCGACCTGGTCGAGCCGGGCGTGACCGGCGAGCTGGTGCCGCCGGGTGACGGGGCCGCCCTGACGGAGACGATCGCGCGCCTGGCCGCGGACCCCGGGCTGCGCGCCGCCTACGGCGCGGCCGGTCGGACCCTGGTCGAGGGCCGCACGTGGGCCGCCGTCGGCGACGAACTGATCAGCCACTACGAGTCGGTCCTCGCCTACCGCTGGGGCCGCGCCCCGGCCGCGCGCCCCACCTCCACGCCGGCGCTGGCGGTGACGGCATGAGCGAGTGTCAGCGAGTGAATCTTCGGTTCAGGGTTGCCTCATGGCGGCGCCGGAGCCCGGCGGAGGTGACGGCATGAGGATCGTTCGGCTCGCCAACTTCGTCACGCCCACCTCGGGTGGGTTGCGGACCAGCCTGCAGCACCTCGGGGAGGGTTATACGGCAGCGGGTCACGAGCCCGTCCTGGTCATCCCCGGCGTGCGGGCCGGCGACGAGATGACCGACGCGGGACGGGTGATCACCCTGCCCGGCCTCGCGGTGCCGGGCACGGGCGGCTACCGGCTGCTCATCGGGACGGGCCGGGTGGCCGCGCTGCTGGCCAGGCTGCGTCCCGACCGGCTGGAGGTCTCCGACCGCACCACGCTGCGCTGGACGGGCGCGTGGGCCCGCCGGCACGGCGTGCCGTCACTCATGGTGTCGCACGAGAGCCTCGCGGGCCTACTGGACGTGTGGCGCCTGCCGCCGAAGCGCGCGGCGGCGATCGCGGACAGGCTCAACGGCCGCACGGCCGCCGCGTTCGACACGGTGGTCGCCACGACCGAGTGGGCGGCGGCCGAGTTCCGGCGCATCGGCGCGACGAACCTGCGCCGGGTGCCGCTCGGCGTCGACCTCGACGCGTACCACCCGTCCCGGCGCAGCCCCGCCCTGCGGCGCACGCTCGCCGGCGACGACGAGCTGCTGCTCGTGACGGTCTCCCGGCTGTCGCCCGAGAAGCGGCCCGACCGGACGCTGGACGCCCTCGCGGCGCTGCGGGCCGCCGGGGTGCGGGCCACACTCGCGGTCGCGGGCGACGGCCCGCTGCTGGGCGCGTTGCGCGAGCGGGCCGACGGCCTGCCCGTACGCTTCCTGGGTTTTCTGCGTGACCGGCGGGAGGTGGCCACGCTGCTGGCCACCGCGGACGTGGTCATCGCCCCCGGCCCGGTGGAGACGTTCGGCCTGGCCGCGCTGGAGGCCCTGGCCAGCGGCACGCCGGCGGTGGTGGACGCGGCGTCCGCGCTGCCCGAGGTGGTCGGCGCGGCGGGCGTCGCGGTGACCGGCGCGGACTTCGCCGCGGGAGTACGGGAGGTGCTGTCGCGGCCGGCGGCGCAGTGCCGGGCGGCGGCGCGGGCGCGGGCCGAACTGTTCGGCTGGTCCGATTCGGCCGCGGGCTTCCTGGCGGCGCACGGCCTGGCCGAGGGCGGCGTGGTGCTGCCCGGGCAGCGCCGGCCCGCGGCGGCGCTCGGCGACGGCCGTCCGGTCGACGGCGCGATGGGTCCCGCGGTGGCGTGACGATGCGGTTCGTGGCGCTCGGCGACTCCATCACGCTCGGCATGGGCGACCCCCTGCCGGGCGGTGCGTGGCGCGGCTGGGCGGCCCTGCTCGCCGAGTCGCTGCCGTCCCCGGACGGGTTCCACAACCTGGCGCAGAGCGGCGCGATGATCGGCGACGTGTGGCGCGGGCAGGTACCGGCGGCCATCGCCCTGCGGCCGGACGTGGTGTCCATCATCGTCGGGGTCAATGACACGCTGCGCCGGCGCTTCGACGGCGACGTGCTGCGGGAGCAGCTCGGGGCCTCGGTGCGCACGCTGGTCGCCACCGGTGCCGTGGTGCTCACGATCCGGCTGCCGGACCCGGGCCTGATGTTCGGCCTGCCGGGGGCGTTGGCCCGGCCGCTCGCCCGGCGGGTGCGCGCGATCAACGCGGCCATGGACGACATCGCGGCCCGGCACGACACCCTGCACTTCGACGCGGCCGGCCACGAGGGCGTATACGACCGTCGCATGTGGAGCGTGGATCGACTGCACCCGAGCGAGCGCGGCCACCGCCTCCTGGCCGGCGCCTACCACGACCTGATGCGCGGGGCCGGCCTGGCGCTCGGCCCCCGCCCCGGCCCCGAACCCCGCAATCCGGCACCGACGCGCGCCGCCCAGCTCCGCTGGCTCGCCACGAAGGGCACGGGCTGGCTGGTCGCCCGCAGCACCGACCTCGTCCCGGCCCTCACGTGGCTGGCGGCGGTGGAAACGGCCCGCACCCTGGCGACCCGCGCCCTGCGCACGACACCCCCCACCTGACCCCACGCACGGCACCGCCCCACGGCGCCGTCCGCGGGGCCCCGGCCAGATGTACACATGTGCGGGGTGGGGCCGGGTCTCGTCCGCCAGATGGTGAGGTGCAGATCGCCAAGACCCCCAGATGGACCATTGGCGGCCGGAGGCATCCGCTCATCAAGTGGCGCGGCGCGGGTCAGGCGGGGGTGACGCGGAGGGTCAGGGAGCCGACCTCGACGATGTCGCCGGGGTGGAGTTGGCGGCCGCGGCGCTCGTCGACCTCGCCGTTGACCAGCACGTCGCCCGACGCCAGCAGGTCCTTGATCTCGCCGCCCGTGTCGACCACGTTGGCCAGCTTGAGGAACTGACCAAGCCGGATCATGTCGCCCTCGACGGGCACGTCTTCAGGTGCGGGAACCATGGTCCCATCCTCGCATTCTCAGGTCAGGTAGATGACCAGCGAGTCGCCCGCCGCCGCGGCCCGGGCGAAGAACGTGGCCAGCCCGTCGTACCAGCGGCGCAGGTAGTCGCGGGCGCGCTCGTCGGTGTGCCAGATCTCCGGGTAGACGCCGGCGCGGGTGAGCGCCTCGGCGTCATAGTGCTCGGCGAGCCTGTCGAACGGCAGCGCCGACAGGTAGTCGGCGCCCGCACGCACCTCGGCCGGGTCGAGCAGGCGCGGTGGGGCGTACCCCCAGTCGTCCACGGTGAGGGCCTCCTCGCCGTAGATGACGTTCACGGGGGCGCCGCCGGCCTTCTCCAGCAGGTGGTCGAGGCCGGCCCACGCCCTGTCGGTGTCGAAGGTGCGGCCCTCGGGCACGTCGTCGACGGCCAGGTCGGCGAGCTCGTCGACGAAGTCGAACGCGCCGTTGGGGTCGCTGCGGAGCAGGTCCCGCAGCCGGGTCAGTTCGTCGGAGCGCAGCCGCACGTACTGCATGATCATGCTCATCGGGTTGGGATCCTCCGGCGGGTGCACCCGGGCGACAGACTGCCAGGCCTACGACAATGCCAGACGGCGTCCCGCATAGGCTGCATCACATGGCCCGACCTGATGGACGAAAAGCCGAAACGCTGCGACCCGTGACGATTGCGCGTGGGTGGAGCATGCACCCCGAGGGGTCCGTGCTCGTGGAGTTCGGGGCGACGCGGGTGCTGTGCACCGCGAGCGTCACCGAAGGGGTGCCCCGCTGGCGCAAGGGGACCGGCCTCGGCTGGGTCACCAGCGAGTACGCGATGCTGCCGCGCGCGACGACCACCCGGTCGGACCGCGAGAGCGTGAAGGGCCGCGTGGGCGGCCGCACCCACGAGATCTCCCGGCTCATCGGCCGCAGCCTGCGGGCCTCCATCGACCTGAAGGCGTTGGGGGAGAACTCCATCGTCATCGACTGCGACGTGCTGCAGGCCGACGGCGGCACCCGCACCGCCTCGATCACCGGCGCGTACGTCGCGCTGTACGACGCCGTGACCTGGCTCGCCGGCCGCAAGAAGCTGGCCGGCACGGTCGAGAGCGCGCTGCCGAGGAGCGTCGCGGCGGTCAGCGTCGGCATCATCGACGGCGAGCCGCGCCTGGACCTCTGCTACGAGGAGGACGTGCGCGCCGAGGTCGACATGAACATCGTCTGCACTGGCACGGGCGACTTCGTCGAGGTGCAGGGCACCGGCGAGGACGGCGTGTTCAACCGTGACCAGTTCAACCAGCTCCTCGACCTGGGCGTGGCGGGTTGCCTGAGCCTCGCCGCCGCGCAGCGGGAGGCACTGGGCCTGTGAGACTCCTGCTCGCCACCCGCAACGCCAAGAAGCTCGTCGAACTGCAGCGCATCCTGGACGCGGCGCTGGGCGGTGGTGCGGTCACCCTGGTCGGCCTCGGCGACATCGACGAGTACGACGAGGTGCCCGAGACCGGGCTCACCTTCGAGGAGAACGCGCTCATCAAGGCCCGCGAGGGCGCCCGGCACAGTAGCCTGCCCACGGTCGCCGACGACTCGGGCCTCGCCGTCGACGCGCTGAACGGCATGCCGGGCGTGCTCAGTGCCCGCTGGGCGGGCCTGACCACGGGCGACCAGGCGACGAAGGACCGCGCCAACCTCGACCTCGTGCTGGCCCAGATCGCGGACGTGCCCGACGCCCACCGGGGCGCGCAGTTCGTGTGCGCGGCGGCGCTCGTCCTGCCCGACGGCCGGGAGTTCACGGTGAGCGGCCAGATGCGCGGCCGCCTCATCCGCGAGGTGCGCGGCGCGGGCGGCTTCGGGTACGACCCGATCTTCGTGCCGGACCGGCAGCCCGAGGGGGAGTCGCGCACGTCCGCCGAGCTGAGCGCCGCCGAGAAGGACGCGATCAGCCACCGGGGCGAGGCGTTCCGGGCGCTGGCCAAGGTGATCGCCACCCAGGTCCCGCAGGACTGACCACGTGGCGGGCCGGGGCACGCGCCCCGGCCCGCCACATCCCCCAGGGCGATGCCTAGGACGGGCGGCCCAGCGCCCGGTATTCCCAGCCCGCGGCGCGCCATTGCGCCGGGTCGAGAGCGTGTCGGCCGTCGACGAGGCGCCGCTGCGCGACGACCGCGGCCATCGCCTCCGGGTCGATCTCGCGGAACTCGGCCCACTCGGTCAGCAGGACCACCACGTCGGCGTCGCGCGCGGCCTCGAGGGCGCTGCCGGCGTAGCTGAGCTCCGGGTGGGCGCGGCGGGCGTTGTCGAGCGCCACCGGGTCGAACATCCGCACCCGCGCGCCGAGCGTGTGCAGCGTGCTGGCCACGTCGAGCGCGGGCGCGTCGCGGATGTCGTCCGAGTTGGGCTTGAACGCGGCCCCCAGGGCGGCCACCCGCACCCCGTCGAGGTCGCCGCCGACGAGCTCGCGCACCAGGTCGACCGTACGGGCCCGGCGGCGCCGGTTGATGGCGTCGACCTCGCGCAGGAACGCCACGGCCTGCCCGACGCCGAGCTCCTCGGCCCGGTGCGCGAACGCCCGGATGTCCTTGGGCAGGCAGCCGCCGCCGAAGCCGAGGCCCGGGCGGAGGAACCGGCCGCCGATGCGGTTGTCGAAGGCGAGCGCGTCGGCGAGGTCGTGCACGTCGGCGCCGGTGGCCTCGCAGACCTCGGCCATCGCGTTGATGTAGGAGATCTTGGTGGCGAGGAACGCGTTCGCCGCGACCTTCACCAGCTCGGCCGTCGCCAGGTCGGTGACCACCACCGGCGTGCCCTGGGCGAGCACCGGCGCGAACGCGTCGCGCAGCCGCTGCTCGGCCCAGTCCGACGCGACCCCGAAGACGAGCCGGTCGGGGTTCATGGTGTCGTCCACCGCGAAGCCCTCCCGCAGGAACTCCGGGTTCCAGGCGACCTCGACCCCGGTGCCGGCGGGCGCGTGCGCCTGGATCAGCCGGGTGAGCTCGCCGGCGGTGCCGACCGGCACTGTCGATTTGCCCACGACCAGGCAGCGCCGGTCCAGGTGGGTGGCGAACTCGCTGGCGGCGCTGAGCACGTACGTGAGGTCGGCGGCCTGCGAGCCGGCCTTCTGGGGCGTGCCGACGCACAGGAAGTGCACGTCGCCGAAGGCGCCCGCCTCGGCGAACGACGTGGTGAACCGCAGCCGGCCCGAGTCCAGCGCCTTGCTCAGCATCTCGGGCAGGCCGGGCTCGAAGAACGGCACGTCGCCGGCGTTGAGGCGGGCGACCTTCTGCGGGTCGACGTCGACGCCGAGCACCTCGAAGCCGAGCACCGCCATGCAGATGGCGTGCGTGGCACCCAGGTAGCCGGTGCCGATGACGGTGAGCCGGGGCGGCGCGTCGGGCGTACTCGCGGTGTTGCTCAAGGGGTTCCTCCAGGGTAGGTGCGGATGGGGATAGGGGGTCAGCCGCATTTCACGTTCGCGAAGCCCTTGGCCGCGCCGGTCACCTTGTTGTCGCAGGAGACCTTGTTGCCGTTCACGGGCGTGAACGCGAACCCGTAGCCGGGGCCGTTCACCTGGGCGGTATTGGCGCTGAACACGTTGCCCGTGCCCCAGCCCTTGACGATCTCGTGGGTCTGGAAGCCGTCCTGCTTCGCGTTGCGGCCGATGTTCTCCGCGATGAGCCACTTGTTGCCCTTGACGTCCACCCAGGAGTCGTTGTGGCTGCCGCTGAGCTTGGCCCCGTCGAACGCGTTGCCGATGAGCTTGCCGCCGGTGGTGCCCTCTTTGATGTCGACCGCCTCGGCCGTGGTCTCGCTGATGATGTTCTCGCGCAGCTCGTTGCGGTCGCTGCGGTCGGGCAGGCAGCCGGAGACGGTGCACCAGTTGGACTGCGCGCTGCCCACATAGAGGCCCTCGCCGAACTTGTCGCGCCGTTCGCCGGTGCGCCGGACGGTGTTGCCGATGACGAGGTTGTCGGTGCTGAAGTTGCGCAGGTGGATGCCCTCGTCCCCGATCCGCTCGACCGTGAGGCCCTGGATGACGGCGAACGTGACCTTGTCGGCCATCACGCCCTTCTGGGCGTTGCGCACGGTGAAGCCGACGAGGCGCCAGTAGCTCGCGCCGTCCAGGTGCATGCCGTAGCCACCCTTGACGCTGCCCCCGTCGATCACGGCGCCGGACCCGCCGCACAGGAAGATGGGCTTGTCGGCGGTGCCGGGCCGTTCGGCGACGAACGTGCCCTCGTACAGGCCGTCGGCCATGAGGATGCTGGCACCCGCCTCGGCATCCGCCAACGCGATGGCCAGTGACTCGCCGTTGGACACCACGACCGTCGCGGGCGGGCACACCACGCCGCCCTCGACGGGCGCGACCGTCGGCATGGACGGCGTCGCCGCGTCCGGCGTGTCCATCCCGGTGCTGCCGTCGACCAGCGGACCCGTGACCGGGGCGGCACCCCCGGTGGGCAGTTCGCCGGAACTCAGCCCGATGGTGCGACCGGCCGGGCCCCGCGTGGTGGCGAGGACGACCACGGTCACCAGGAGGGCGGCGATCGCGCCGCCGGACGCGGCCAGCCATACCCGGGGTTCGCCGGGCAGCGGCCATCTACCAGTTCGGTTCATGCCGTCACCGCCGCTGGCCCGCGACGCCGAACGGGGCGACGATCGTGTCGTTCGACTCGTAGTCGTCGGGGTCCGTCTCGTACGGTCCGGCGGGGATCCGGGCGGCGCCGCGGGCCGGCTGACCGGGGGGCATCGTGCGTGCCATCACGGGCATCTCCTGGGTGTGCGTGGCGGTCGTCTCGCGCGGCGGCGGCGCGTCGAGCGGCAGCTTGTCCGCGTACGGGTGGCGCATGCCGTGGCCGCCGCGCAGCGCCCGGCTGCCCCGCTTGAGCGCGAAGAAGATGATCAGAAGGAGGATCGAGACCCAGAGCAGGGTCATGGGGCTCGCGTAGTGTCGGAACTTGATCCAGAACGAGCTGGTGTCGTGCCAGGCGAACGTCTGGTTCTCCCGGATCGTCGTGCGGCCGTGCGCCCGGGTCTGGTCCAGCGCGCTGGGCCCGACGCCGCCGATCACGTTGAACGTCACGACGCTGGAGCCGACCTCGCCGACCAGCAGCACGCCGTGGTTGCCCGCGCCCTGGACCGTATTGCCCCGGATCTCGACGACGGAGTCGCGTACGTAGATCGCGGTGTCCGCCTTCGTCACCACGTTGCCGCTGATGGTCGCGGCGGTGACGCCGTCGCGGACGGCGATGCCGTGGCGGGCCTGGCCGGTGAGCTGGTTGCCGGTGATGTTCACCCGGTTCGCGGCCTGGCGGGCCACGATGCCCATGTCGCCGCCCTCGACGCGGTTGTTCTGGATGCCGACGTCGAGCCCGCCGACGACCTCGATGCCGTAGTGCGCGTTGCCGAGCGCGGCGCTGTTGGCCACGGAGTTGGAGCCGTAGTTGGCGGTCGACTCGCCGGACGCGGACGGCCCCGTCGCCAGCGGCTGGCCGCTCAGCGTGAACCCGTTGTGGCCGTTGTTCCTCGACGTGCAGCCGACCACCTGCACCTGTGAGGTGGCCCGGGACAGCACGAACCCGTCCCCGCCGTTGTTCTCCGACACGACGCGTTCCACGACCGCGCTGGAGGCGAACCGGTGCAGCACTACCCCGTCCTCCAGGCTGTTGCGCACCGTGGAGTCGCTGATGGTGATGCCGGCGGCGCTGGAGACGAAGAGGCCGAACGCGTTGCCGTCGACCGTGACGTGCGAGATCTTCCCCGACACGTACGACAGGCCGGGCACCTCGAAGCGGCTGTCGGGCGTGCTCAGCGGCCCGCTGGGCTGGGCGAAGACGCCGTTGGCGTTGGGCGCCGTCGGGTCCGGCCCGTGGTTCTGGCGCTCCTCGCTCGCGGCGTGCCGCTCGTCCTTTGTCAGGTGCACCGGCCCCTCGACGTTGCCGGTGTAGGGCCGGTCGGTGCCGGTGAGCCCGACGCCGCCCGTACGACCGCTCCAGAAGCCCAGGTGCGACAGTGTCGTGTACGACATCGCGAACTGTCCGCCGATCGCCCGGATGTAGGCCCGGCCGTCGTTGACGTCGAGGTCCTCCTTGCTGGTCCGGGGATCCCAGCTCATGATCTTCACGGGGGACTGGGGCGTGCCGTCGACGGTCAGGCCGCCGCCGAACGACACGATGGTGACGAACCCGTTGCCGGTGCTCGCCATTCGCAGCGTCAGCCCGCCGGGGTTGCTGAGCTTCAGCTTCGCGCCGGAGTTGATGTAGATGTTCTCGGTCAGCAGGTAGGACCCGTCCTTCTGCCGGATGAACGTCTGCGGGGCCAGTCGCAGCAGGTCGCTGATGGTGTACGTGGAGCGTTGCTGGGTCAGCACGAGGGTGTAGCCGCCGCCGGTGTCGAGCCGGTACGGCTTGGTCCACGCGATGCCCTGCATGGGCGCCACGGCCGTGACGGCGCGGACGTTGATGAGCCGCCGGTCCTCCTCGGCGACCAGCGACGCCTGCCGTTCGGCGTTCTCGTCGGTGACCACCGGATCGCGGGTGACGACCGGCCCGGCGCTCGCGGGGGCCGGCACGGACAGCGTCGCGGCGGCGACCGCGGCGGCCACGACGAGCCGGGTGACGGGTCGGGTCATCGCGGCGTCACCCCCGCGGCGACCGGGCGCTGCGTGGGCACGCGGCCGGCGGCCAGCGACGCGGCGTCCTGGCCCTCGCCGCCGATCCGGTTGGCCGCCCGGGTCAGCCAGCCCTGCTTGTTCATGGTGATGAAGGCGAACAGCTTGATCGGCAGGGAGATCATGATGACCACGAGGGCCAGCAGCGGCAGCAGCGCGATCTCCTGCGGATGGCGCCGCAGGTGCGAGTACCCCCGGATGCCGCGGCCGACGAGCAGCCAGATCAGCACCAGGAAGATGCCGCGCGGGGTGAGTTCCAGGCGGCTGAACAGCAGGTACCCGATGGCCATGCCCATGGTCACCGGTGTCAGCAGGATCTGCAGCACGGTGATCTTCGTGACCAGCGGGACCCGCCACAGCCAGCCCTTGTACAGCGCGGTCAGGTAGCACCGGTACGAGTTGCGGCTCCACCGCACGCGCTGCTTGACGAACGCGCGGAACGACGTCGGGAACATCGAGATCGCCCTGGCCGACGACTGGTGCACGGTCTTGAAGCCGGAGGCGAGGACCAGCCAGGTCAGCCGGCCGTCGTCGCCGGCCACGCAGCGGCGGCCGAGGAAGAACTCGTTCTCCAGGTTGGGCAGCAGCGGCAGGATCACCGACCGGCGGTACGCGGCCGTGCGGCCCGACAGGCAGGCGACGCCGCCGGCCCGGCCCATCGCGGGCACGTAGTCGTAGTAGCGCAGGTTCACCAGCCAGTCGGCGATGCGCCGCCACACGCTGCTGGTGCGCTGGTAGACGTTCTGCTGGGTGCCGACGCCACCGACCTTCGGGTCGATGAACGGCATCTGGACGGCGTTGAGCAGGCCCGGCGTCCACCGGGTGTCGGAGTCGGCGAGGACCACGACCTCGCCGCGCGCGGCCCGGATGCCGACGCCCAGCGCCGACCGCTTGCCGCTGTGCTGGAAGACCAGGACGCGCAGCCGCGGGTCGTGCACGGTGGCCAGCCGCTGCTGCACCTCCACGTCGGCCACGTCGGGCACGATGATGACCTCGGTGGGGTTCTGCGCGAGCCAGCTGCGCAGGCATTCCAGCAGGATGTCCGGGTCCTCGCGGTAGGACGGGACCACCACGGAGACGGTGGTCCGGAAGTCGTTGACGATGGGTTTGGCGAATCGCGACAGTACGGCCCGATAGAGCCACAGGAACCACACGAACAGGCCGGCCAGGCCTAGCGGCATCAACTCTCGCCAGGACGTCTCGGCGGTTGCCGCAACGATCCACGACCAGACGCCGTCGAAGAAACTGGACACCGTCTTCCTTTTCTCGAGCAGGGTGGAGCGCGACAGATGCATTGACATTCATGGATGTAAAATGCGCGCAGTACGGCCAGGTGGCGGGTACTGCGGATCGCGTTCTCATTGGTCGGCGGTGTTTTCCGACCCGAGCGAAGGCGACGTTAGCAACGCTCGAACGGCCGGGAAGGCGGAACGAGTAACGCCGCCGTTAACGGTCCGGGTCGGTGTCCGTCATGCCCAGTTGGCGGGCCGTCGCGGCGATTGAGCGATTATCCCGATGGGGTGCGATGGGAGGTGCGGCGGTCGACGAGCGGTGCGGTGGTAAGGACCGGATTCCGTGCCCCCGGCGCGTCGACCGTTCCGCGACCGGGTCCGAAAAGAAGTCCGAAATGGATGATCGGCGAAGTTGACGGCCCTCACCGCGTGACGCACAGGCCCCGGGACCCATAACCAGAATCACTACGGGGAGTACGCGCGTGGCGCGCGGTGACGCCGGCCGTACGCGGGGCCAGGCGGGTGACAACCGGGCGGCCGACGAAAAAGACCCACCCGGATCCGGGGAAGTGCAACGTCTGGTTGCGTAACGGCGCGTGACGCGCTAGCGTAATACGCAACCAAGAGTTGCGAGAGGCGGGTTGCCATGGAGTACGGGACGCTGGAGCGGCAGATCCACATCGAGGCCTCCCCGGAGGTGGTGTTCGAGGTCGTCAGCCGGCCGGAGCACCTGCGCGAGTGGTGGGCCGACGACGCGAAGCTCGACCCGGCCCCGGGCGCGGTCGGCGAGCTGGTCTGGGGCGACCGGGCGCACGTCGAGGCGATCACGGTGGTCGACCTCGACCCGCCGCGCCGGTTCTCGTTCCGGTGGGTCGCGGACGGGGGCGAGGCGCCGGTCGCGGGCAACTCGCTGCTGGTGACGTTCGACCTCGAGCCCTCGGGGGCCGGCACGCTCCTGCGACTGACCGAGAGCGGCTTCCGGGAGAAGGGCTGGGAGATCGCGGTCCTCGAGGAGGCGTACCGGGACCACGTGACCGGCTGGGAGAGGTTCCTGCCACAGCTGCAGACGTACGCGGTGTCGCTGGGCTCGTCATGATCGACGAGGACCTGTGGTCGGCGATCGGCGACCCGACCCGGCGCCGCATGCTCGACCTGCTGCTCGTCGACGGGGTCGGCACGGCGACGAGCCTGAGCGAGCGGCTGCCCGTCACCCGGCAGGCCGTCGCCAAGCATCTCGGCGTCCTCGACCGCGTCGGCCTGGTCCACGGCACGCCCGCGGGCCGGGAGGTGCGCTACCGCATCGACGAGGCCCAGCTCGCCCGCGCCGTCGCCCAGCTGTCCGCGGTCGGCTCCGCGTGGGACGCCCGACTGCGGCGCATCAAGCAGATCGCCGAAGCCATCGAACGCGAAAGGAAGGCATAACCATGGTGGACATCCTGCACCAGGTCGGCGTCAGGTCGACCCCCGACAAGGTCTACGGCGCCCTCACCACGATCGAGGGACTTGAGGGCTGGTGGACGACGAACACGACCGGCGACACGGACGTCGGCGGGGTCATCGCGTTCCGGTTCGGCCCTGGCGGCTTCGACATGGAGGTCGTCGAGTCCGACCGCGACAAGCACGTGCTGTGGAAGGTCGTCGACGGCCCGGCGGAGTGGATCGGCACGACCATCGACTGGGAGCTGAGGCAGGACGGCGACTGGACCAGGGTCCTGTTCCGGCACCTGGGCTGGCGGGAGCCGGTCGAGTTCATGCACCACTGCAGCACGAAATGGGCGCTGTACCTGATGAGCCTCAAGGGCCTCATCGAGACCGGCAAGGGCGCCCCCGACCCGCACGACGTGAAGATCGACAGCTGGAACTGACTGCCGTGTCGGGCGGGCCTGCCTCAGTCGCCGGAGCGCAGGTCCGCCAGGCGCTCGGGGCGGAAGCGGACGTCGTCGAACGCGACCTCGCACCCGCCCCCCGTCGGCGACTGCGCGAGGAATCCCACCTGCGTCGGCAGGTCATCATCGCCGAGGGTGAACACCCGGATCAGCGACCAGCGGCGCCCGTCGGTCGAGGTGTGGAACGCGTACGCCGGTCCGAGCCGGCAGACGCGCAGCCACGTGGTGCGGCCGTCGAGGACGATGGAGTTCGCGTCGTCGGACGTCCCGCGGGTCACCACGGACACGATCATCGGCTCGTCGTCGGGGGAGAACTCGAAGCACAGCTTCGCCCACCGTCGCTCGTCGGCCCAGACGATCAGCCCGCCCGCGTCGTACGTGGCCTGGAAGTCGACCGTCACCCGCGCGCTGAGCTGGAAGTCGCCCGGCGCGGAGAACAGCAGTTGGGGCGCGTTGAGCGCGGCGGCGTCGCCGGTCGGGTCGAGGTAGAGGTCGGTCGCCGGTCCGGCCACGGCGGATACGCCCCCGTCCGGCGAGGCCAGCCAACACTTCCCGTCCCCACGGGCCGCCTCGGGCAGCCCCGCCACCATCACCTGATCGTGCGCCATGACCGACGTGTCTAACACGCCCCACCTGTCACGTCCAGTGTGGACTGCCCGGGAGTATCAGGCGAGGCTGGTGCGCCATTGGGTGTGGAGGTCGGCGTAGTGCCCGCCGCCCGCCACCAGGGAGGTTGGGGAGCCGTCCTCGATGATCCGGCCGTCGTCGATGACCAGGACGCGGTCGGCGATCTCGACCGTGGAGAGGCGATGGGCGATGACCAGGGCGGTGCGGTCCGTGAGGACCGTGCGCAAGGCGCGTTGGACCAGGCGCTCCGACGGGATGTCCAGCGATGAGGTCGCCTCGTCGAGGATCAGGACCGCGGGGTCGGCGAGGAAGGCGCGGGCGAACGCGACCAGTTGGCGCTGCCCGGCCGACAGTCGCCCGCCGCGCTTGCGCACGTCCGTGTCGTACCCGTCGGGAAGGTTTCTGATGAAGGCGTCGGCGCCGATCGCGGCCGCGGCCTCCTCGATCTCGGGCCGCGTCGCGGTGGGCCGGCCGAACGCGATGTTCTCGGCGATCGTGCCGGAGAAGAGGAAGTTCTCCTGGGTGACCATCACGACCGTGCGGCGCAGGTCGGCCTCGGACACGTCGCGCAGGTCGACCCCGTCGATGCGCACCGTGCCGACCGTCGGGTCGTAGAAGCGGGCGACCAGCTTCGCCACGGTCGACTTGCCGGCGCCCGTCGCGCCGACGAGCGCGACCGTCTGCCCGGCCGGCACCCGCAGGTCCATGGCGGGCAGGACGACGAGGCCGGGCCGGTAGCTGAACGCGACCGAGTCGAAGGTGATCTCACCCTTGGCGTCGCGCAGCGGCACCGGCGCGGCCGGCTCGGCCACGTCGGGCGCCTCCTGCAGCACGCCGGAGAGCTTCTCCAGCGCGGCCGTCGCCGACTGCAGCGTGTTGTAGAACTGGCTGAGCTCCTCCATCGGCCCGAAGAACCGGCGCAGATACAACAGGAACGCGGCGAGTACGCCCACCTCCATCTGGCCGTGCAGCACCCGGTAGCCGCCGTAGGTGAGCACCACCGCGATCGTGACGTTGCCGACGAGCCGGATGCCGGGGGAGAAC
This sequence comes from Luedemannella flava, assembly GCF_039528515.1. NCBI lineage: Bacteria > Bacillati > Actinomycetota > Actinomycetes > Micromonosporales > Micromonosporaceae > Luedemannella > Luedemannella flava. The sequence continues at coordinate 26,454 of NZ_BAAALT010000143.1, read as the reverse complement.
TTGGCGATGAGCCGGTTCGCGACCAGGTTCGCCGCCCGGTAGTCCTCGTTGACCTTCTCGAAGATCTGCTGGTTGCGGGGCTCGCGGCGGAACGCCTGCACCGCGCGGATGCCGCCGAGCGACTCCACGAAGTGGACGATCACCAGCGCGACCTTCTCCCGGGTGCGCCGGTAGGCCACCGCCGACGCCAGCCGGAACCAGTTCGACAGCAGCACCAGCAGTGGGAACGACAGGAGCGCGACGAGTGCCAGCGGCGGGTCCAGCCACAGCAGGATCACCGCCACGGAGCCCACGGACAGGCCGGCCAGCACCAGGTCCTCGATGCCGCCGTCGACCAGCTCCGAGATGGTGTCCATGTCCGAACTCAGCCGGGAGATCATCCGCCCGGCCGTGTAGCGCTCGTGGAACCCGACCGACAGCCGCTGGAACTGGTCGTAGACGCGTCGCCGCAGGTCCAGCAGCACCGACTGGCCGGTGCGCCCGGACAGCGCCAGGAACCCGCGCTTCGTCGCGTACTCCCCGACGGTCGCGGCCCCGAACGCGACCGCCAGCAGGATCAACAGCGTGTAGTCGCCGCGCCCGGCGATCGGCGGGATCCCCTGGTCGATCCCCAACTGCACCAGCCACGGCCCGGCCATGCCCGCGGCGTTCTGCAACAACAACAACGCCACGAGTACGCCCAGGGCGCGCTTGTGCGGCCGCAGCAGCGACGCCAGCAGCGCCCGGCTCGCGGCGCGCAGCCGGATCGTGGCCTTCTGATCGGGCGCCTCGGCGGCGGTCCGCTCCGCGTCCTGCTCCTGCGCGACCCCCCGCCACGCCTCAACATCCACGCTCACCGTGCGCCCTCCCCGGCCAGTTCACCCGCGTCGTCGGCGGCCGCGCTCAGGACCGCGGCGTAGGAAGGGTTGGTGGCGAGCAGTTCGGAATGGGTGCCCACGCCCGCGATGACGCCGTCGGAGAGGAACGCGACCCGGTCGGCCAGCGCCACGGTGCTGGGCCGGTGCACCACGATGATCGCGGTGGTGCCGGTCAGCACCCTCGTCAGGGCCCGCTCCACCAGCGCCTCGGTGTGCACGTCCAGCGCCGAGAGCGGGTCGTCGAGCACCAGCACCTTCGGCCGGGTCAGCACGGCCCGGGCCAGCGCCAACCGCTGACGCTGCCCACCCGACAGGGACAGGCCCTGCTCGCCCACCCGGGTGTCCAGGCCCCACGGCAGCGTACGGACGAAGTCGGCCTGCACCACGTCGATCGCCTCGTCGATCTCGGCGTCGGTGGCGTCGGGCCGGCCGAGCGTGAGGTTCTCCCGCACGCTCATGGAGAACAGGATCGGCTCCTCGAACGCGACCGCCACGACCGTACGCAGCGACTCGAGCGTCACGTCGCGGACGTCGCGGCCGTCGAGGAGCACCCGGCCGTGGTCGGCGTCGATGAGCCGGGGCACCAGCGACACCAGCGTCGACTTGCCGGCGCCGGTGACGCCGGCGATCGCCAGGGTCTCGCCGGGACGGACGACCAGGTCCACGCCGCGCAGCACCTCGGCGGGCGCGTCCGGGTAGGCGAACCGGACGTTGTCGAACCGGACCTCGCCGCCCACGTCGCCCCGCTCCAGCACGGCGGCGCCGGGTCGGTCGGTGATCGCCGGGTCGGTGTCGACGACCTCGTAGAAGCGGTCGGCGGCCGTCATGGCCTCCTGCGCGTTCGCGATGATGTAGCCGAGCGCGTCGATCGGCCAGATCAGCATGAGCTGCAGCGACACGAACGCCACCAGCTCGCCGACCGTCATCCGGTCGCGCGCCACGGCCAACGCCCCGCCGACGAGCACCACGGCGAGCGTCACGTTCGGCACGGCGTCGAACTTCGCCCACGTGCGGGACACCATCAGCGCCTTGCCGACGGCCGTGTCGTGCAGGTCGCGGGCGTACCGGGTGAACTTCTCCGCCATGTGCTCGCGCCGGCCGAACGCCTTGATGAGCCGGATGCCGCCCGCGCTCTCCTCCGCGACGGTCGCGAGGTCGCCCTGCTGGTCCTGCATCAACCGGGCCGCCGCGTTGTATCTGCGGGTGAACTGCTGGCTGAACCAGAACAGCGGGCCGGCGCTCGCGGCCACCACCAGCGCCAACGGCCAGTAGAGGTCGAACAGCAGGGCCACGACGGTGATCGCGGTGGCGGTGTTGAGCACCAGGAAGATCAGTCCGAAGGAGAGGAACCGGCGGATGATCGCCAGGTCCGTCGTGGCCCGCGACAGCAGCTGACCGGACTGCCAGCCGTCGTGGAACGACACCGACAGCGACTGCAGGTGCCGGTACAGGTCGTCGCGCATGGACGTCTCCATGCGCAGCGCCGAGTTCGCCTGCACCCACCGGCGGATGAAGATGAGCAGCGCCTCCACGAGGCCCAACGCGAGCGCCAGCGCGCCGAGCAGGAACAGGCCGCGGTCGTCGCCGTGCAGCACGGGGCCGTCGACGACGCGCTGCACGATGAGCGGGAGCGCCACGCCCAGCGCCGTGGTGACGACGCCGGCCAGGATCATCCATACGTACAGTGCCGCGTACGGCCGCATGTAGCTACGGGTACGCCAGAGGTTGTGCAACGGGTGGTGGGTTGACCGGGGCACCTTCCGAACGTAACCCGGCCGGTAGGTTGATTGATGTGTCGGTAAGTCCGTCGACTCATCCCTTGCGAGATTCGAAATCGAGCAACCACGATTTAACAGTTAGACCCCAGCGAAAGCCGCCGAGTGAGCCGTCGGTGCGGATTACCCTGTGGCATGGCACGAACAACGCGGCCGCGTTGCGCGCGCACGCCTGCGCCGCCGCCCGGGTCGCGGTCGGCCGCCCGCTCAACTCCGCAAACCCTTGGTACGTCACGGGTTCGCCCGGCTTGACCGTGCGCAACACGTCCCACGCGTGCGTGATGAACGCCCCACCGGCCGGTTGCCGCACGGTCACCGCGTCGATCGCCTGAAGATCCCCTTCGAAGTACGCCCTGGCAGCGGCGCTCGCGGAGCCCACATCACGCTTGGCTGTCGGGGCCGTTCCCGGCGCGAGCAGCAGCTCGTCGAGGCGGTCCGTCCAGCCGGCGGCGAGCACGGCCCCGTCGGCGTCGGTGACGATCGTGAACGGGCCGGCCGGGCTCGGCATCGTGGCCGTGTACGTGCTGGTCATGCGAGTCTCCAGAGTCTCATGGTGGCGTAGGAGCGCCAGGGCGCCCAGCGCCGCGCCGCGTGCCGGGCGAGCGCGGTCGGGTCGTCGGGGAGGCCGGCGGCGCGGGCGCCCCGGCGTACCCCCAGGTCGGTGGCGAGCAGCACGTCAGGGTCGCCGAGCGCCCGCAGCGCGACGTACTGCGCCGTCCACGGGCCGATGCCGGGCAGCGCCAGCAGCGTCTTCTCGGTCTCGGCGCGGTCCGCTCCGGGGTCCAGCCGTAGGTCCTCGTCGACGCCGGCCGACGCCAGCGCGCGCAGCATCCGCCGCCGCGCGGCCGGCATGCCGAACGCCTCGTCGGCCAACGCGAGCAGCGCGCTCGCGTCCGGAAAGGGCACGAGGCCGGCGGCCAGCTCCGCGCGGCTGGCGGGCGTGGCGCGGGCCGGGACGGCCCCGTCCGCTGTGGCGCGGTCGGTGGCGTCGCGGTCGGCGGTGACGCTCGCGGCGTGCGCGGCGGCCGTGAGGCGGGCGAGGACCGTGCGGGCGCCGGCGACGGAGATCTGCTGGCCGACGATCGCGCGGACGGCGATCTCGAAGCCGTCGACGGCCCGGGGGACCCGCACGCCGGGGGCCTTGCTGACGCCGGGCGCCAACGCCGGATCCTGGGCGAGCAGGCCGTCGATGGCCACCGGGTCCGCGTCCAGGTCGAGCAGGCGGCGGCACCGCGCCACGGCTGGGGCCAGGTCCCGGATGTCCGCGAGCTGGAGCGTCGCCTGCACGTACCCGTCGAGGATCTGCAGGGACGCCGTCGCGGAGCCGTGCGGCAGGCGCAGCGCCCGCACGTACCCGTTGGGGTGTCCCTCCTCGACGCCGGGGATCGCGCGGGCCGAGAGGTACTCGAGCAGTGAGGTCCCATCCAGCGGCGGCCGGTAGGCCAGCCGCAGGTTGATCGTCGCCCGGCCCTGGTCGGTGGGCGCCTCGGTGGTGCGGCGGCCGGCGCGCAGCCGCGACGGGGCGCGGCCGTAGATCTCCTGCATCGTGTCGTTGAACTGGCGCACGCTGCCGAAGCCGGCCGCGAACGCGATCTCCGCGAGTCCGAGGTCGGTCGTCTCGACCAGGATGCGGGCCGTCTGCGCGCGCTGCGCCCGCGCCAGCGCGAGCGGCCCGGCGCCGAGCTGCTCGGTGAGCATCCGGTGCAGGTGACGTTCCGTGTAGCCGAGCTTGGCCGCGAGGCCCGGCACACCCTCGCGGTCGACGAGGCCGTCCGCGATCAGTCGCATGGCCCGGCCGGTGAGGTCCGCGCGCGTGTCCCACTCCGGCGAGCCGGGCGCCGCGTCCGGGCGGCACCGCAGGCAGGCCCGGAAGCCGGCCTTCTGCGCGGCGGCCGCCGACGGCAGGAACCGCACGTTCGCCCGTTTCGGCGTCAGCGCGGGGCACGACGGCCGGCAGTAGATCTTCGTGGACGTCACCGCCGTTACGAACCACCCGTCGAACCGCGCGTCGCGGCTGTCCACCGCCCGGTAGCACCGCTCGAAGTCCAACTGTCCCATCACGCCACCGATACTGCCCCGCAGGTGGGCACATTGGCTGGCGGTTTTCGGACGTGACTGTCGCGGCGCTATCGGTGGATCTTGGCTCGGATTGGTATCTATGGGTACCAATCCGAGCCAAGGTCAACTGCTTCGTGGGTCAGCCCGCGGCGGGGCGGGTGGTCAGGCGCTTGAGGAGGAGGTAGGTCTCGCAGCCGAGGCAGAAGCCGAACGCCGCGTTGAGGAACGCTGCGGCCAGCGCAAACCCGGTCGCGACGAGGCCGACGGTCGTCGCGCCCGACAAGAAGCCGATGGTGGCGACCGCGGCGAAGACGAAGCCGACGCCCTGCGCGAAGCGGACCGGCTCGGCCGGCTCGCGCTCCGTCACCGGGCCCAGCTTGGGGGCGATCACGGTGCGGAAGAACCAGCCGTAGGGGGCGTAGCGGGCGCTGCCGGCGCCGATGGCGAACACGACCGCCTGGGCGAGCGCGAGCCAGCCGGAGCCGGTGACCAGCGCCAAGACGAGGACGACGGTGGTGACGGCGGCCGCGAAGCGCGGGCCGCGTACGTCGAGCTGCATGGGAGGGGACCCTTCTGACGGTGGGGGAGGAATGAGGTCAGAAGGGACGACAGAGGCTGGCGCAGACGCGGCACAGGTCCACCGCGCGGCGTCTGGTCAGCAGGGGGTTCACGAAGTTAACGGTAGACACACCGCGGCTGAGCTGCTATCCAGTCTCACTCGATAGGAATTATCGAGATCTATGCGACGGCATTCGGGCGGGTGCGGTCGGTCGCCAGGCGCAGCGCGATGGCGCCCAGCAGCGTGCCGGTGACGTACCGCTGCACGCGCAGCCACGCGGGCCGGCGCGCCAGGAACACCGCCACCGTGCCCGCGACCAGGATGATCACCGTATTCACCAGCATGCTGACGCCGATCTGGATGCCGCCCAGCAGGAAGCCCTGCGCCAGGAGGTGCCCGGCGGACGGGTCCAGGAACTGGGGGATCAGCGAGCCGTAGAGCAGCGCCGCCTTCGGGTTCAGCAGGTTCGTGAACAGCCCCATCGCGAACAGCTTCCGCGGGCTGTCCGGCGGCAGGGCCACCGGCTCGAACACCGACGTCCCGCCCGGCTTGAGCACCTTCCAGGCCAGCCACAGCAGGTAGGCGGCTCCCGCGAAGCGGACGGCGTGGTAAATCCCCGGAACCGCCGCGAACAGCGCCGACAGGCCGAAGGTCGCCGCCGCCAGGTAGAACAGGAACCCCAGGGCCACGCCGCCGAGCGACACCAGCCCGGCCCGGCGACCCTGCGAGATGCTGCGCGAGACCAGATACATCATGTTCGGTCCGGGCGTCAGCACCATGCCGAGCGAGACCGCGGCCACGCCGAGCGCGCTGCCAAGGGAAATCACGCCTTCACCTCCGCCAGAGCGGCCAGCAGTTGGGCCTTCGTGGGGGCGCCGCTGGCCCGGCGCCGGATCCGGCCCGCGTCGTCAATGATCAGAACCGTGGGGGTACGCCAGATGTCGAGTTCGCGGACGGCTTCCAGATGCGACTCGGCGTCCACCTCGACGTGCGCCACCCCGGGGACCGTCCGCGCGACGTCGGCGCAGATCACCCGCGTGGCCCGGCACGGGGCGCAGAACGCCGACGAGAACTGGAGCAGCGTCAGCGGCGTACCCGGGGAGATGCCCAGAGCCTCGCGGAGGGTGCGGGGCACCGCGGCCCCGTCCGGCGCGGACGTCGGCGTCGGTTCCGCAGGAACCGGGGCGAAACGGCCGTTGCGGCGGCGCAGGAGCAGACCCGCGAGGGTGGCGGCGGCGAGCACGCCGAGGGCGACGAGGGCGCCGGTAAGGGACTGCACGGGTCGACGGTAGCGCGATCCGTAGACTGGTCGCCGAGCCCTGAAGTCCACGAAAGAGGCGGTATGGCCCAGCTCACCATCGGCATCGTCGGCCTGCCCAACGTCGGCAAGTCCACGCTGTTCAACGCGTTGACGAAGAACGACGTGCTCGCGGCGAACTACCCGTTCGCGACGATCGAGCCGAACGTGGGCGTCGTCGGCCTGCCCGACCCGCGGCTGGACAAGCTCGCCGAGATCTACAACTCGGAGAAGATCATCCAGGCGCCGGTGTCGTTCGTCGACATCGCCGGGCTCGTGCGCGGCGCCTCCAAGGGCCAGGGACGCGGCAACGCGTTCCTCGCCAACATCCGCGAGGCCACGGCGATCTGCCAGGTCGTGCGCGCCTTCTCGGACCCGAACGTGGTGCACGTTGACGGCAAGATCTCCCCTCGCGACGACATCGAGACGATCAACACCGAGCTGATCCTCGCCGACCTGCAGACGTTGGAGAAGGCGCTGCCCCGGCTGGAGAAGGAGGCCAAGCTCCGCAAGGACCGCGCGGGCATCCTCGCCGCGGCCAAGGCCGCAGCTTCTTTGTTGAACGAGGGGACGACGCTCTACGCCGGCGCGGCGGCCGCCGGCATCGACGCCGAGGAGCTGCGCGAGCTGCACCTGCTCACCGGCAAGCCGTTCCTGTACGTCTTCAACGTCGACGAGGAGGAGCTGGGCAACGCCGAGTTCCTCGACGAGCTGCGCGCCATGGTCGCCCCCGCCGAGGCCGTCTTCATGGACGCCAAGATCGAGTCGGAGCTCATCGACCTGTCCGAGGACGAGGCCCGCGAGCTGCTGGAGGCCATCGGCCAGCCCGAGCCCGGCCTGCACCAGCTGATCCGGGTCGGGTTCAGCACCCTCGGCCTGCAGACCTACCTGACGGCGGGCCCGAAGGAGGCGCGCGCCTGGACCGTCCCGGTCGGCGCCACCGCCCCCGAGGCCGCCGGCGTGATCCACACCGACTTCCAGCGCGGCTTCATCAAGGCTGAGATCGTCGCGTACGACGACCTGATCGCGGCCGGCACCATGAACGCCGCCAAGGCGGCCGGCAAGGTCCGCATGGAGGGCAAGGACTACATCATGCGCGACGGCGACGTGGTCGAGTTCCGCTTCAACGTCTGACCAGCCTAGTGACTGGCGCCCTGCGATGCCGGCCGAGCGGGCCTGCACGGGTGGCAGGTCGCGTCACACTTCGTGTTGCACAGAAAGTGCGACATAGGTTCCACACCATTTCAGCATTCGTTCAGTAATCCGTGGTGGCGACATGGTTGGGCGGCCATCGTGGGGCCACAATGGAACGCGAGAACTGTTATCGTGCCGCGATGTCCAGCTCGGAGTCCGCGCGTTCCGCGGCGACGACCACATGGAACAGCAACCCGTGGCTCTACGGCATCGGCTGGTTCGGCGGGAGCACCTTTGCGGTCGGTGTGCTCCTGTTCTACATCGGTCGCGACAAGCACTGTTACGGCAGCACCTGCCTTTCTGACTGGGAGGAGCTGCTGCCGGCGCAGGTGCTCGGCCTCGTTCTCCTCGCCGTGGGCCTGCTCGCGTTCCTGGCTGTGATGGCGTTGGCCGCAGTGTTCTGGCAGCTGCGGCACCGCCCGCCGCGCTCTCTCCCCTGACCGGGTGGCGAGGGGTGGGCCGGTCGGCCTACCCCGGGTGAGGTCCCATGGGTGACAGGGCCGCGACCACTACCAAGCCGCCGGTTGCGCGTTTGACCAGGCGTGACACAGGTCCTGACTCGCTCCGCCGCACCGACCCCCGAGCCGACCCGGTGGCGCCACGGCCGCCCCGGCCGGCTCGCCGCCCTCACCGCCGTGGCCCGGCGCATCGGGTACTGGCGGGCGGCGGCCGCCGTCATCGCCGCCGGCTCGGCGCTGCGGATCTACCACTGGCTGTCCGGCGGGTCGTTCTCCCAGGACGAGACCTCGCTGGTGATCAGCTTCGCGCACCGGTCGCTCGCGGGTCTGACGGGCCGGCTGGAGTACGACCAGATGGCGCCCATCGCCTGGCTGTGGGCCGAGAAGCTGGCCTATATGGTCGCCGGGCCGAGCGAACAGTCGCTGCGGTTCCTGCCGCTGGTGGCGGGCTGCCTGGGGCTCGTGCCCGTCGCGGCCGTGGCGCGGCGGCTGCTGTCCGGGCCGCTCGCTCTCGTCGCGCTCGGCGTGGTCGCCGGTTCGCCGCAGATCCTCTACTACTCGACGCAGGTCAAGCAGTACTCCGCGGAAGTGGCCCTGACGGCGCTGCTCGTGCTGCTCGCGTTGCGGGCGGACGCGAAGCCCACGCCCCGGCCGGAGGCCGAGACGGGCCGGGGACGCGTCGTGATGTTCTGGGCGACGGCCGCCGTCGCGTTCTGGTTCGCGACCACGTCGGTGTTCACGACGATGACGCTCGGCGGGCTGCTGGTGGCGTTCGCCGCGTGGCGCGCGCGGTGGCGCCGGGTGGCGTGGCACGGCGTGGGCGGCGCGGTCGCCGCCACGTCGCTCGCCTTCATGTACCTGGTGCAGCGCCCCCACGTGGCGGACTGGCTGGCCGCGTGGTGGACCAAGCACTACCCGGGCTCGATGGCTCCCGTCGGCCTCACCCCCGAGCGGTGGTTGCGGTGGACGGTCAAGTGCGCCGAGAGCCTCGCCCGGACAGCCATGGGGGTACGCGCGGCGGAGCTGCGCGTCGTGCTGATGGCGCTCGTCGTGCTCGGCGCGGTGGCGCTGCTGCTGCGGCTGCGCCGCACGGCGGTCCTCGCGCTCGCGCCGGCCGTCGTGGCGTACCTGCTGGCGATGTTCCGGTTGTACCCGTTCAGCGCCCGGTTGGCGCTGTGGGTCGTGCCGCTCATGCTCATCGCGGCGTGCGCGGCGATCGACGCGGCGGCCCGGTGGGCGTGGCGGCCGCGCGGGCACTGGGCCCGCCGGACACGCCCCGTGGCCGTCGTCCTGGCGCTGGCGCTGGCGGCCGGCCTCACCTGGGCGTACGCGCCGACGATCGGCCGGCGGTTGCCGCACAACCAGCTCACCCTGTATGAGCGCGCCGAGGAGGCGATCCGCTTCGTGGCGGCGAACCGTGCACCGGGCGACCTGGTGTATTTCGGCTACAACACGTCGCGGGTGGCGGTCTGGTACGGCCCTCGGGCGGGCCTGGCGTGGGACGGCCTGTTCCAGCCGGTCAAGGGGCGCGGGTGCGCCAGGGCGCAGGGGGCCGTGACCACGGGCGGGCGGATCAGCGGCGTCGAGGCGACCGGCGAGGAGACCGGCGCCGGTCAGCCCGGCCCGGCCGTGAAGCCCGAGAAGCTGGTCGCCGCGCCGCGGGTCTGGATCGTGATCCGGGCCACCGAGCGGGTCAACCCGGGCCGGCTCGACGAGTTCCACACGATCATGGCGCGGTCGGCCACGCTGCTGCGCGAGCGGCGGTTCAACTGGCTCCTCGTCGCCGAGTACCGGTTCACGGCGCAGCCCGTCGGCCCGGCCCCGGCCGCGTCCAGGCGGGTGGTCGAGGCGGACTGCTACCGCTTCAGCGGCCGGTGACCGCCTGGTAGGCGGCCTCGATCCGGGCGGCGAGCGCGACGGCGCCGGCGTTGATGCTGCCGCCGTCCGCCGTCCGTACCCGGATCTGGGTGTTGCCGTCGGCCCGGCGTACCTCTGGTCTCAGTTGAAAGACGTCAGAGGCCACCTTGATCCGTTCGGTCAGGGCCGCGTGCTCGGCGTCGCTGATGTGCAGCGTCCGCCGGATCTCGCGAGCGTCCCCGAACCACTCCTTGAGCGTGCGCAGAGCATCGTCGAGGAACTCTTGACCGGGAGGGCCGAATGGCAGCATTGCCGCACCTCCGGAGCGTGAATATCGCAACTTGTGGCCGCGCCTTTATCGCACCGTTACTTATCTCCAAGTCTTCCCGAAGGCCGGCGGCTCTGTCCACGACCACATTTCCGTCTTGTGTCGCGCAAAGGGGCAGGCCGGGTGGGCCGTTCGGCCGGAAATCTGGCACGCTTGACCGTCGTGCGAACCGAAAGGCCGATACCGGCCGTGATCGTGGGTGCCGCCATCGTGCGTGACGGGCTCGTTCTCGCCTGTGAGCGGGCCACGCCCGCCGAGGTCGCCGGCCGGTGGGAGTTCCCGGGTGGCAAGGTGGAGCCCGGCGAGCCGGACGAGGCCGCGCTGATCCGCGAGTGCGAGGAGGAGCTCGGCGTGACGATCAAGGTCGGCGAACGGGTGGGCACGGACGTGCCGCTGGGCACCCGGACAGCGGTGCTGCGCGTGTGGCAGGCGACCCTGGTGGACGGGGAGCCCGCGCCGCTGGAGCACGCCTCGCTGCGCTGGGTCGCCCCGACCGACCTGCTGGACCTCGACTGGCTCCCCGCCGACCAGCCCATCGTCGCCGACCTGGCCCGCGAGCTCGGCGCCGCCGCGTGAGCGACCTGACCTACGCCGAGGTGGGGTTCACCCGGCCGGGCCTCGCGCTGCCCGCCGGCTACCACCACGTCACCGCGCGGGCCCGGGTCGGCGCCGGCGACCGGGCGTTCCAGGGCGTGATCGCCGAGATGCGCGAGTGGGGCATCCACCGCGGCGCCGGACTGACGGTCCGCGACCCGCAACCTCCGGCCATCGGGGTACGCGTCAACGCGCGCATCGGCGTCGGTCCGCTCGGCGTACCCGCGCCGTGCAAGGTCGTCTGGGTGCACGACGAGGAAGATCTCTACGGGTACGGCTTCGGCACGTTGCCCGGCCACCCGGCGACCGGCGAGGAGGCGTTCATCGTGACCCGGGCGGGCGCGGGCGGCGCGGTGTACTTCGAGGTGCGCGCGTTCAGCCGCCCCGCCACCTGGTACACCCGCCTGGGCGGGCCTGTCGCCCGCGCCGCCCAACGCCTGGTCACGAACCGCTACGTGGCGGCGGCCCGCCGCGCCGCCACCACCTGACCCCGCCCGGCAAGGACCGGCCACCGGGCGAGGCAGGGCGAGCGGCGCCCAACCCCGCCAAGGGTCGCAGTGAGGCGGGGCGGGCCCGTCCGAGCGGCGCCAAGGGGTCGCAGTGAGGATGGTGGGGTGATCGGGACCGGTCAGCTGACTCGAAGGGTCGCGGGCCGAGCGAGGTGCCTCGCCAAGGGGTCGCTCCTGGTCGGGCGGGTTCGCCAGATGTGCGCAGTTGGCGGCTCCGGCGTGCCCGGCCCCATCACCCGGCGCGCGGTCGGCGGTGGGCGGTGCCGTCAGCGTCGCTCAGTCGCCACATGTGCGCATCTGACGCCGCTCGCGGCTTGTGCTGAGCGGCGGGGCGAGCGGCTCGCCAGAAGCGCACATGTGGCGGGCGCATGCGGCCCTTACCTCGCCACATGTTCACTTGTGGCGAGCCCCGGCCTTCGGCGCCTCGCCGCGTGTTCACAGTTGGCGACGTGAAGGGGTCCTAGCCCGCCACATGGGGGCAAAGCGCGATCGCCGTTCCGGGCGCCGGGGTTTGCCGGGCTCGGAACGGCGATCGGGCGTGGTGCTCGGGTCAGCCCTCGACGTCGGGGGTGGCGCCCGTGCCGGGGTGCGGAACCTCTTCGGTCTGCGGGACACCCTCCGGGTGGTTGTAGCGCAGCGACCCCGGGTCGACCGGGAAGTCGATGTCGTCGCCGAACGGGGAGGCGGCGCCGGCCCGGTCGAAGGTGATCTCCGTGATCGGCATCTTGCCGTCCTCGCCGACCGCGGCGGCCAGCGGCTTCGGCTCCTCGACGTGGTGCCACGTGCCCGAGGAGTGCGACGCGGTGGGCGGTGGGGTGCCCTGACCCTCCGGACGACGGAAGATCTTGCGGCCCAGGAAGACGATCGGGTCGAACCGGCGGTCGACGACGCGCTCCTTCATCGGGATGATCGCGTTGTCGGTGATCTTGATGTGCTCGGGGCAGACCTCGGTGCAGCACTTGGTGATGTTGCAGAAGCCGAGGCCCTGCTCCGCCTGCGCGTACTCCTTGCGGTCGGTCCTGGCGTCGAGCGGGTGCATGTCCAGCTCGGCGGCCCGGATGAAGAACCGGGGGCCGGCGAAGGCCTCCTTGTTCTCCTCGTGGTCACGCACGACGTGGCAGGTGTTCTGGCAGAGGAAGCACTCGATGCACTTGCGGAACTCCTGCGAGCGCTCGACGTCGAGCTGCTGCATCCGGTAGTCGCCGGGGGCGACGCCGGGCGGCGGGGCGAACGCCGGGGTCTCGCGCGCCTTCTCGTAGTTGAAGGACACGTCCGTGACCAGGTCGCGGATGACCGGGAAGGTGCGCAGCGGGGTGACCGTCACGACCTCGTCCGGCTCGAAGCTGGACATGCGCGTCATGCAGCCCAGGCGCGGCTTGCCGTTGATCTCCATGGAGCAGGAGCCGCACTTGCCGGCCTTGCAGTTCCAGCGCACGGCGAGGTCGGGGGTCTGGGTGGCCTGCAGGCGGTGGATGATGTCGAGCACCACCTCGCCCTCGTTCACCTCGACCTCGAAGTTCTCCAGCGAACCGCCCTTGGCGTCGCCGCGCCACACGCGGAACTTGCGGACCGACCCGCGGCCGGTCCCCTTGGTCTGGCCGGCCATTACTGCTCCGCCTTTCCGGTCGCGGCGGACTTGGCCGCGTCGAACTCGCTCAGCTCTTCGTCGGTGAGGTACTTGCCCATCTCGGGGCGCTCGAACAGCGCCAGCAGGTCGTCGCGCATGCGCGGGACCGGCTGGTGGGTCAGCCTCACCTCGTCGCCGTCGAGCGAGCAGACCAGGTTGACCCGGCGCCAGGTCGGCACCATCTTCGGGAAGTCCTCGCGCGTGTGGCCGCCGCGCGACTCCTCGCGCTCGAGCGCCGCCTTGGCGGTGCACTCGGACACGACGAGCATGTTGCGCAGGTCCAGCGCGAGGTGCCAGCCCGGGTTGTAGCGTCGACCGCCGGTGGCCCGGACGTTGGCGACGCGGCTGCGGAGGTCGACCAGCTTCTTCTGGGCCTCCTCCAGTTCGTGCTTGCGCCGGATGATGCCGACCAGGTCCTGCATGACGGTCTGCAGGTCGTGCCAGACCTCGTACGGGTTCTCGCCGGCGGTGCGCTCCAGGGGAGCGAGCGCCGTGGTGACGGCCGCGTCGATGTCAGCCGCCGTCACGCGCGGCTTGTCGGCGCCCAACGACGCGCTGTAGGACGCGGCGTACTCACCGGCTCTTTTTCCAAAGACCAGCAGGTCGGAGAGCGAGTTGCCACCGAGCCGGTTGGAGCCGTGCATGCCGCCGGAGACCTCGCCGGCGGCGAACAGGCCCTGGATGGTGCCGGCCGCGGCGCCGCTGTCCGGGTCCACCTCGATGCCGCCCATGACGTAGTGGCACGTCGGGCCGATCTCCATCGGCTCCTTGGTGATGTCGACGTCGGCCAGCTCCTTGAACTGGTGGTGCATCGACGGCAGGCGCTTGTGGATGAACTCGGCGGACCGGCGCGAGGCGATGTCGAGGTAGACGCCGCCGGCGGGGGTGCCGCGACCGGCCTTGACCTCGGCGTTGATGGCGCGGGCCACCTCGTCGCGGGGGAGCAGCTCCGGGGGACGCCGGTTGTTGTCCGGGTCGGTGTACCAGCGGTCCGCCTCCTCCGGCGTCTCCGCGTACTGCGCGCGGAAGACGTCGGGGACGTAGTCGAACATGAACCGCTTGCCCTCGGAGTTCTTCAGGATGCCGCCGTCGCCGCGGACCGACTCGGTGACGAGGATGCCCTTCACCGACGGGGGCCAGACCATGCCGGTCGGGTGGAACTGCAGGAACTCCATGTTGATGAGCGTGGCGCCGGCGCGCAGCGCCAGGGCGTGGCCGTCGCCGGTGTACTCCCAGGAGTTGGAGGTCACCTTGTACGACTTGCCGACGCCGCCCGTGGCCAGCACGATCGCGGGCGACTCGAACAGCACGAAGTCGCCGGACTCGCGGTAGTAGCCGAACGCGCCCGAGATGCGACCGTCGTTCACGATCAGCTCGGTGATGGTGCACTCGGCGAAGACGCGGATGCGCGCGTCGTAGTCGCCGAACTCGGCTTTGTCCTCCTGCTGCAGCGACACGATCTTCTGCTGCAGCGTGCGGATGAGCTCCAGGCCGGTGCGGTCGCCGACGTGGGCCAGCCGCGGGTACTCGTGGCCGCCGAAGTTGCGCTGGGAGATCTTGCCGTCCTTCGTACGGTCGAACAGCGCGCCGTACGTCTCCAGCTCCCAGATGCGGTCCGGCGCCTCCTTGGCGTGCAGCTCGGCCATGCGGAAGTTGTTGAGGAACTTGCCGCCCCGCATGGTGTCGCGGAAGTGGACCATCCAGTTGTCGTTGCTGTTCACGTTGCCCATCGCGGCGGCCGCGCCGCCCTCGGCCATGACCGTGTGGGCCTTGCCGAACAGGGACTTGGAGATGATGGCGACCTTGCGCCCGGCGAGGCGGGCCTCGATGGCCGCGCGCAGGCCGGCGCCGCCGGCGCCGATCACCACCACGTCGTAGGCGTGCTTCTCAATCTGCTGTGTCATGTTGTCGGCCGCGTCCTCAGTTGATGAACCGCAGGTCGTTCCACCAGCCGGCGGAGACGCCCATCACGTAGAAGTCGGTAAGCGCCAGCGTGGCCAGCGTGATCCAGGCGAGCTGCATGTGCTTGGCGTTGAGCCGGGAGACGAACGTCCACATGCGGTAGCGCACCGGGTGCTTGGAGAAGTGCTTGAGCCGCCCGCCGATGATGTGCCGGCAGGAGTGGCAGGACACCGTGTACGCCCACAGCATGATCACGTTGACCCACAGGACGATGTTGCCCAGGCCGAAGCCCAAGCCCTCGGTGCCCTCGAACGAGACGACCGCGTCCCAGGTGTTGATGAGGGAGATGACGAACGCGGCGTAGAACGCGTACCGGTGCGCGTTCTGGAAGATGAGCGGGAATCGGGTCTCGCCCGAGTACGTCTTGTGCCCGTCGGGGACCGCGCACGCCGGCGGCGACATCCAGAAGCTGCGGTAGTACGCCCGGCGGTAGTAGTAGCAGGTGAGCCGGAACAGCAACAGGAACGGCAGGCTCAGCGCGGCGTACGGGATGAGCGGGTGGTCCGGCAGGAAGGTGCCGAACTCCGCCGCCTCGGGCACGCAACCCTTGGAGACGCACGGGGAGTAGAACGGCGTCAGGTACTTGAAGCCGGGACCCTCCAGGAAGTACCACTTCTGCATGAAGACCCGGACGGTGGCGTAAGCCACCCAGGCCGTCAGGCCGGTGACCGTGAGCAGGGGCGCGAGCCACCATCGGTCCGTTCGCAACGTCCGCGCGCTGATCGCCGCGCGCGGCTTGGCCCCCCCAGGGCGCGTTGCCGTCGTCGTCATCTTTAAGTTTTCTCCCTGTGCGGGCGCCGCGGCCGCTTCTCCAGCGGTCGCCGGGCTGCTCACCATGCACGACTATGGCCGGCATGACCACGTTTAGGCACACGTTACGCCGGGTGAACCGGGCAACCTGCGCAGGGGAGTGTGGCGCGCGGTTGGCCGTGGGGGAAAGCCTTGACGTCACACTGGACGCAAAGTGTGCAGAACTTCACTCGCGTTCATGTGCTCACAACACATCTCACCTGGCGGTTAGGATCACGGCGTGAGTGAGCGTAAGCCGATCGAATCCTGGCTGACCGATATGGACGGAGTGTTGGTCCACGAGGGCAGCCTGGTGCCCGGGGCCGACGAGTTCATCAAGCGGCTGCGCGACTCGGGCCGGCGCTTCCTCGTGCTCACCAACAACTCGATCTACACCCCGCGCGACCTGCGCGCCCGGCTGCGGCACAGCGGCATCGACCTGCCGGAGTCGGCCATCTGGACCTCCGCGCTGGCCACGGCCCAGTTCCTGTCGAACCAGCGGCCCGAGGGCTCGGCTTACGTCGTCGGCGAGGTGGGGCTGACGACCGCGCTGCACGAGGCGGGCTACACGCTCACCGAGACCGACCCGGACTACGTGGTGCTGGGCGAGACCCGCACCTACTCCTTCGAGGCGATCACGAAGATGATTCGCCTCATCGTGGGTGGCGCGCGGTTCATCTGCACGAACCCCGACCCGATCGGCCCGTCGCTGGAGGGCGTGCTGCCCGCGGCCGGGTCGGTGGCCGCCCTGGTGACCAAAGCGACCGGCGTCGAGCCTTACTTCGTGGGCAAGCCGAACCCGGTGATGATGCGCGAGGGCCTCAACAAGATAGAGGCGCACTCGGAGACGACCGCCATGATCGGTGACCGGATGGACACCGACGTGCTCTGCGGCATCGAGGCGGGCCTGCAGACCTTCCTTGTGCTGACGGGGGTCACGCAGGCCGACGAGGTGGACCGGTTCCCGTACCGGCCGTCCCGGGTCGTCGCCTCCATCGCGGATCTGATCTCGTACATCGACTGAGGCCGATCTAATCCGATCATTCGGTCACCGGGGATAAAACCCCCCATCAATGCGCGGGGAACCCCTCTTTTCGTTGCCTGTGTCTGGTTTCCGGCGCCTACGCGCCGTACCTTGCCCAGAAGACTTCTGTCACCGAATCGGGACGCTCGGCCACTTACCAGCAGGTAGGTGCCGTGGTTGAGTAACTCGTAAGGCACCTTGTTGGAACGGCGTAAGTGGTTCGGTTTACACGGCGTTTACGCAGCTCACTCTGCACGTGATCGAGCTGTTATCGGAACGATGCGCAGGGGTGTTTCCCAACACGCGGTACGCCTATACCGTCTGCGTAAGACGTGGGCTGTACCGAGCCGGCGTCCGAAGGGAGCTGCACAGGATGAGCGAGACCACCACGAGTGGCGATCGGCTCGTCGGGTCAGCCGACGGCGACGTCGAGCTGGCGGTGGCCGGGGGAGGTTCGGCGGAGTCGCCCAAGCGACCCAAGGAACTGATCGGTCGGTCACCGAACCAACTTGCCTGGGTCCGGCTGAAGCGCGACCGCACCGCCATGGTCAGCGGCATCATCGTGCTGCTGTTCGCCGTGGTCGCGATCGCCGCTCCGCTCATCGAGTGGCTCTACGGCTACGGCCCGAACGTCGGCAACTCCAACCTTCTGGACCGCTCGGGTCTCCCGCTCGGCTATCTGGGTGGCATCGACTTCACGTCGAACAACGCGTCCAACCACCCGCACTTCCTGGGCGTCGAGCCGCAGACCGGCCGCGACATCTTCATCCGCCTCATCTACGGTGCGCGCACGTCGCTGGTCATCGCCGTCAGCGCCTCGATCATCTCGATCATCATCGGCGCCGTCATCGGCGTCATGGCGGGTTACTTCGGCGGCTGGATCGACTCGGTCCTCAACTGGTTCATCGACTTCATGCTGGCGTTCCCGTTCATCCTCTTCTCGATCGCGGCCATCCCGGTGATCAACACCTGGATCGGCGACGAGGTCGGCGACGTCTCCCCAACCAAGCGAATAATCACGATCATCGTGATCTTCTCAGTATTTGGTTGGCTCTACACGGCCCGGCTCGTCCGCGGTCAGGTCCTCTCGCTGCGTGAGCGCGAGTACGTCGAGGCGGCCCGGGCGGCCGGCGCCAGCGGCTGGCACATCATGTTCCGGCAGATCCTGCCGAACCTGTGGGCCCCGATCCTCGTCACGTTCTCGCTGAGCCTGCCGGCCACGGTGACCGCGGAGGCGGCGCTGTCCTTCCTGAACATCGGCGTCATCGAGCCGACCCCCGACTGGGGCCGCATGATCAACGCGAGCGTCCCGTGGATCCAGGCGGACCCGATGTACACGTTCATTCCAGGCTTTGCGATCTGGGTACTGGTGCTGACCTTCAACCTCTTCGGCGACGCGTTGCGTGACGCGTTGGACCCGAAGTCGGCCAAGTAGGCACCGCGCAAATAGAGGCATCCCGCACCGGTCGGACATCACACCGGTCGGGACGGGAAACAAAGGGAGAAGGAGAATCGCTGTGCGACACCCCGTGCGGGCGCTGGTTGTCAGCGCTCTAGTCGTTGGCCTTGCGGCCACCGGCTGTGACAAGAACACCGGAGGCACCGGTACCGGCAATGAGCCCGAGAAGGCTCAGTCCGCGATCGTTGTCGACTACAAGGGCGAGACCCCGACCCCGGCGCCCGAGGTCGAGGGCGCTACGCCCGGCGGCAAGCTGACGATCATGCAGGAGGGTGACTTCGAGCACCTGTCCCCCCAGCAGATCTACGTGTCGAACGCCCTCGCGTACGCCAACCTCTTCCACCGGCAGCTGACCGGCTACATCGAGGACGGCAAGGGCGGCCCGCTGAAGCTGGTCGGCGACCTGGCGACCAACGCCGGTGAGACCACCGACAACGGCAAGACCTGGAAGTACACCCTCCGTGAGGGTGTGAAGTTCGAGGACGGCACGCCGATCACGTCGAAGGACGTTGCCTACGGCATCGCCGTCTCGTTCTCGACCTACGGCGTCCAGGGCCCGCAGTACCTGCAGACGGCCCTCGACCCGGAGCGCGCCTACAAGGGCCCGTTCGACAGCAAGGGCGTCGCGGTTCCCGGCGTGACCACGCCGGACGACAAGACGATCGTCTTCACGTTCGCCACGCCGCACGCCGAGCTGCCCTACCTGGTGTCGTACCCGACGGCCACGCCGATCTCCGAGGCGAAGTTCACCAAGGAGAAGTACGAGACGGCGTTCCAGTCGACCGGCCCGTACAAGATCAAGGAGTACAAGCGCGACGCTTACCTTGACCTTGAGAAGAACCCGAACTGGGACCCGAAGTCGGACCCGATCCGTCACGCGTACGTCGACACCGTGCACTTCGACTTCACCGTCGACGGTGAGAGCGAGACCAACCGGGTCATCGCCGGCCAGGGCGACGACGCCGCGTCGATCATGACCGGCAACGTGGTGCCCGCCAAGATCGCTGAGGTCAAGGGCAACGCGGACGTCATGAAGCGGACCATCTCGGCCGCCACGCCGTTCGTGCGTTACCTCTACATCAACACCCAGCGCGTGACCGACCTGCAGGTCCGCCAGGCGCTGAACTACGCCTTCGACCGTGACGCCTACATCAAGGCCGTCGGCGGCTACGACGTGGCCGAGCCGGCCAGCACCACGCTGGCGCCGGTTGTCCCGGGCTACAAGAAGTTCGACGAGTACCCGGGCGCCAACGGCGGCAGCAACGGTGACGTGGAGAAGGCCAAGTCGCTGCTGCAGGGCAAGACCGTGCCGAAGCTGAAGTTCTGCTTCGCCAACACCCCGGTCAACCAGACGGTCATGGCCGTCATCCAGGGCTCGCTCACCAAGGCTGGCTTCACCTTCTCGTCCTCGCCGATCGACCCGGCCGCGTACTACACGACGGTTGGCGACAAGACCACCGACTGCGACATCATGGCCGGTGGCTGGGCGCAGGACTTCCCGGACGGTGACTCCACCCTCGGCGTCCTCTTCGACGGTTCCAAGATCGTCGACAAGGGCAACAACAACCTGGGCTACCTGAACGACGCGGCCATCAACGCCAAGCTCCTCGAGCTGCGTGGCCTGGCCGACCGTTCGCAGGCTGCCGCCCAGTACGGCGACCTGGACCAGCAGATCATGAAGGCCGCGCCGGTCATCCCGCTGCGTTACGACCGGTTCTTCTCGATCTACGGCTCCAAGGTTGGCGGCACGTTCGCCAGCCCGCTGTGGGCGCAGTTCAACATCACCGGCATCTACGTGAAGTCCTGACGTAGGAACCGCGTTACGGGCGGCCGGCTCCGGCCGGCCGCCCGTAGCAAACTCGCCGGCCGACAACGGCCGGCCGGCATCGGTGGAAGGTCCAGATGTTTAGGTTCGCTGTACGGCGGGTGCTCCTCGCGGTGCTCACCCTGTTCGCCATCTCGGTGGTGACGTTCTCGCTGTTCTTCCTTGGCCCCGCCGACCCGGCGTCGACCATGTGCGGCAGCAAGCTGTGCGATCCCGTGACGCACGCCCGCATCGAGCACGACCTCGGCATGGACCAGCCGGCGATCAACCAGTACGCCAGTTACATGCGCGGTGTGTTCGTCGGCCGCACCATCGGCTCCGGCGACACCGCCATCGACTGCCCGGCCCCGTGCCTGGGCGTCTCCTTCCGCACCCGCGAGCCCGTCACGCAGATCCTGGCCCGGGCCTTCCCGGTCACGTTGAGCATCGTGACCGGCGCGTTCGTCGTGTACCTCATCGTGGGCATCGGCCTGGGCATGCTCTCCGCCATCCGGCGCGGCACGGTGCTCGACCGGGTGTCGGTGGGCTTCTCGCTGAGCTTCGCGTCCATGCAGATCTACTTCCTTGGTCTGCTGCTCACGTACTTCCTCGTCTGGCAGACCGGGCTCCTACCACGCCCGCAGTACGTCAGTCCGGCTGAGAGCGTGGGCAGGTGGGCCATGGGCATGCTGCTGCCGTGGATCACCCTCGGCCTGATCAACTCCGCCGTCTACGCCCGGCTGGCCAGGGCGCAGATGCTGGAGACCCTCTCCGAGGACTACATCCGCACCGCCCGCGCCAAGGGCCTGCCGATCCGGCGGGTGTACTTCCGCCACGCGTTCCGCGCGGCGGTCACCCCGCTCGTCACCATCGCAGGCCTCGACCTGGGCACCCAGCTCGGCGGCGTGGTGATCACCGAGTCCACGTTCACGCTGCAGGGCGCCGGCCGTACCGCGGTTCTCGCCATCTTCCAGCAGAACCTGCCGATCATCATGGCGACGGTGCTGCTGGCCGCGATCATCATCGTCCTGATGAACGTCGTCGTGGACATGCTCTACGCGGTTATCGACCCCCGGGTGAGGCTGAGCTGATATGGCACCGCAGACCAACGCAACGACCGACCCGTACCTGAAGGTCGAAGACCTGCGGGTGAGCTTCCCGACCGAGGACGGCGTCGTGCGCGCCGTCGACGGGGTCTCGTTCTCCGTGGAGCGGGGCCGCACGCTCGGCATCGTCGGCGAGTCCGGCTCCGGCAAGAGCGTCACCAGCCTGTCCGTCATGGGCCTGCACAACCGGAAGAAGACCAAGGTCGAGGGCCGGATCCTGCTCGGCGGCGAGGACCTGCTGTCCCTCTCGGACGAGCAGGTGCGCCGCAAGCGCGGCCGCGACATGTCGATGATCTTCCAGGACCCGCTGTCCGCGCTGCACCCCTTCTACACGGTCGGCCGGCAGATCGTGGAGGCCTACCGGGTCCACCACAACGTCTCCAAGGCACAGGCCCGTACCCGCGCCATCGAGATGCTCGACCGGGTCGGCATCCCGAAGCCGGACAAGCGCTTCGACCAGTACCCGCACGAGTTCTCGGGCGGCATGCGGCAGCGCGCGATGATCGCGATGTCGCTGATCAACGACCCGGACCTGGTCATCGCGGACGAGCCCACCACGGCCCTCGACGTGACCGTGCAGGCCCAGATCCTCGACCTGCTGGAGGACCTCCAGCGCGAGTTCAACTCGGCGATCGTCATCATCACCCACGACCTGGGCGTGGTGAGCCAGATCGCCGACGAGGTGCTGGTCATGTACGCCGGCCGGGTCGCCGAGTTCGGCACCGCCGAGCAGGTCCTGCGCGGCCCGCAGCACCCGTACGCCTGGGGTCTGCTCTCCAGCGTGCCGTCGCTGCACGGCAACGCCGACGAGGACCTCCTCCCGATCAAGGGCAACCCGCCCAGCCTGATCAACGTGCCGCCGGGCTGCGCGTTCAACCCGCGCTGCCGTTACGCGATGCTCGACCCGGGCCCGTGCGACACCGAGGTGCCGCAGCTGCTGCCGCTGGCCCTCACCGACGAGCCGGGCCACAAGGTCGCCTGCCACCTGCCCGAGCGGCAGCGCAAGGAGACGTACGAGAACGACATCGCCTCGGTGGGAGTGGCACGATGACCGACCTGATCATTCCGGAGCAGGTGACCTCCACCCGCCGCGCGTCCAGTGAGCCGCTGCTGAAGGTGGAGAACCTCACCAAGCACTTCCCGGTGCGCGGCGGCGCCTTCGGCAACAAGCAGTACGTGCGGGCCGTCGACGGGGTCAGCTTCGACGTGGCGCCCGGCGAGAGCCTCGGCCTCGTGGGCGAGTCCGGCTGTGGCAAGACCACGACGGGCCGGCTGCTCGTCCGGCTGCTCGAGCCGACCGCTGGCAAGATCACGTTCGAGGGCAAGGACATCTCGCACCTGGGCCGCGGCGCACTGCGCCCGCTGCGTCAGGACATGCAGATCATCTTCCAGGACCCGTACTCGTCGCTGAACCCGCGGCACACCGTGGGCCGCATCGTGGCCATGCCGATGGCGGTCAACGGCATCAAGCCGCCGGGCGGCCAGAAGAAGCGGGTGCAGGAGCTGCTGGAGCTCGTCGGCCTCAACCCCGAGCACTACAACCGGTACCCGCACGAGTTCTCCGGCGGCCAGCGTCAGCGCATCGGCATCGCCCGGGCGCTCGCCCTCAAGCCGAAGCTGATCGTCGCCGACGAGCCGGTCTCCGCGCTCGACGTGTCGATCCAGGCCCAGGTCATCAACCTGCTGCGCGACCTGCAGCGCGAGCTGAACCTGTCGTTCGTGTTCATCGCCCACGACCTGGCCGTGGTGCGGCACTTCTGCGAGCGCATCGCCGTCATGTACCTCGGCAAGATCGTCGAGGTGGGCACCCGGGAGCAGATCTACGAGCGGCCGTCGCACCCGTACACGCGGGCGCTGCTGTCGGCCGTCCCGGACGTCACCAAGCTGGGCGCCGCCACCGGCCGCATCCGGCTTGAGGGCGACGTGCCCACGCCGATCGACCCGCCGTCCGGCTGCCGGTTCCGCACCCGCTGCTGGAAGGCCCAGGACCTGTGCGCGTCGGAGGAGCCGGCGCTCACCGTCAAGGACAACGGCTCGCTCTCGGCGTGCCACTTCCCCGAGGTCGGCGCGGTCCGCTAAGCCAGGTGGCGCCGGACGAAGTCCAGCTCCGCCGGCAGTGACATGGGCCGGGGCGCCCCCGTCACCGGCAGCACCGCGTGCGGGCGGCCCGCGTGCAGCAACGCGGCGGACAGCCGCAGCGCGTGCGCGGGCAGCACCGCCGCGTCGGCCAGGTCGGTCAGGATCAGCAGCGGGCGCGCGTCGCCCGGCCGGACCGGCGGCTCGGCGGCCGACTCCAGCAGGCCGTGGTGGGCGTACACGTCCGCCGCGTCGGCGGGCAGGCCCAGGTAGCGCTCCGCGTACGCGGTCGGCGCCAGGTGCCAGTCCACGATCGGGGTCCCCGCGACGCCGCAGCCGAACATGTCCGGTCGGCGCAGCACCGCGAGTGCGGCCAGCCAGCCGCCGAACTCCCAGCCGCGCACCGCGAGCCGGTCCAGGTCCAGGTCGGGGTGCTTCTCGGCGAGCGCCTGCACGCCGTCGACCTGGTCGGCGAGCACGACGTCCGCCACCCGCCGGTGCACCACCTTCTCGAACGACGGGGCCACGCCGGGCGTACCCCGGTTGTCGACGACGACCACCGCGAAGCCGGCGTCGGCCCACCACTGCCGGACCACCCACGCGGCCCGGTCCGCGACCACCTGCTGGCCGCCCGGCGCGCCGTCCACGTCCAGCAGTACGGGCAGGCGACGGCCCGCGACGTGCGCGCGGGGGTAGAGGACGGCCGCCGGCAGGCGTCGGTCGGTGATCCGCTCCAGGGCCGGGCGCGGGGCCGTCGGCGGCGCAGCCGCGTGCGAGCGGAGCTCGCCGCACCGGTCGCCGGCCAGGTACACGGCCCAGCGGATGCCCGCGTGGTCGAGCGACCGGGTGCCGACCACGACCGTGTCGCCGCCGACCGCGCCCGTGTGCCAGCCCGGCGCGGTGGTCAGCCGCTGCGCGTCGATGCCGGCCGAGCCGGCGTGCGCGGACACCCGGAACAGGTGCTGCTCGGCCGGGTCCGTGTCGCTCGCCTCCACCAGCAGATCGAACTCGGGGCGGTCCAGGCCGCCGGTCAGCGCCGGGATGCGGCCGCAGACGCGGCGCACATAGAGCGCGGGCGGGGTGAGCAGCGTGCCGTCGGCGAACAGGCAGCGCGCGTCGTAGCCGTCGTGGGCCAGCTCGCCGCCGATGAGGACGCGCCCGTCCGGCAGGTGGCACGGGGTGCCGGGCACGGGGGAGACCCACCGGGGGTCGGCAAGCTCGGCGTGCACCTGCGTCTCGCCCGTACGCGGGTCGATCGCGAGGACCAGGCCGTGCTGCTGCAGGCGGCGCAGCACCGTGATGAGCGGACCGCCCGCCTCCGTCCACGAGACGGACACCAGGTACGGGTACGTCTCGCGGTCCCAGTGCACGTCCACCCAGCCGCCGTCGAGGTCCAGCAGGTGCAGGGTGACCTGCGCGTTCGCCTCGCCGGCCAGCGGCAGGCTCTGGGCGCGCGCCGGGGCCTGCGGGTCCGCCGGGTCGAACATGGTGATCTTCGGGACGCGGCTGGTGTCGACGCGGGCGGCCAGCACGTACCGGCCGTCCGGCGACCACCAGTAGCCGCGGTCGCGGCCGAACTCCCGGGTCGCCATCCACTCCGCGCCGCCCCAGGCCACGCCGTTGCTGCCGGCCTCGCCGGCGAGCAGCACGTCCTCCCCGCCCGCGTCGAGGTCGCGGATCCGCAGCGTGCCGTCGGTGAGGTAGCCGACCTTCCCGCCCGTCGGGTCCGGCCGGGGGTCGCGGGCGGGGCCGGCGGTCGGGTGCCCGGTCACCTCCCGGGCGCGCAGGTCCGCGGTGAACAGGCGGCCCGCCACGGTGAACGCGGCGATCCGGCCGGCCGGGTCGGTCGCGTAGCCGTCGATGCCGACGGGACCGGCCGGGTCGAAGACCAGGCGCTCGGCGCGCGCCGGCACGTCGTACACCCAGAGCTGGTCGACCGGATCCTGCGTGCCCGCCGAGCGCAGGAACACGACCCGGTCACCGTCCGCGGAGACGGTCACGGCCCGCGGGGCACCTGCGGAGAATGTCCGGGTACGGGTGGCGAGCTCGGGAAAGTCCATGTGGAGATCGTCGTCTCTGAACCCCCTCGTGCGCCACCATTTCGACGTTCACCGGTCGTGTCGATTGGTGGCGGGTGCCCGCGCGTACAGTGGCTCGGGTGACCGCCGACCTACCCGCTCGACGCATCATGTTCGTCCACGCCCACCCGGACGACGAGACGATCGCGACCGGCGCCACCATGGCGCACTACGCGGCCGCCGGTGCCCTGGTCACGCTCGTCACCTGTACGGCCGGCGAGGAGGGCGAGATCCACGTCCCGTCGCTCGCGGGGCTCGCCGCGGCCGAGGCCGACCAGCTCGGCGGTTACCGGGTCAGCGAGCTGCACGCCGCGTGCGCCGCGCTCGGCGTGACCGACCACCGCTTCCTCGGCGGGGCGGGCCGCTACCGCGACTCCGGCATGATGGGCCTGGACACCAACAAGCACCCCCGCGCGTTCTGGGGCGCCGACCTCGAGGCGGCCGCGGGCCAGCTCTTGGAGATCATTCGAGAGGTACGCCCGCAGGTCGTCGTGACGTACGACGACAACGGCTTCTACGGCCACCCCGACCACATCCAGGCGCACCGGGTCACCATGCGCGCCGCCGAGCTGGCCGCCGACGAGGGCATCGCCCCCGCCAAGATCTACTGGTCCACGATACCGCGCAGCGTCATGGAGGCCGGCATGGCGCACTTCGCCGGCAGTTCCGACAACCCGTTCGCGGAGATCGAGCACGTCGACGACCTGCCGTTCGGCACGCCCGACGACGAGATCGCCGCGGAGATCGACGGCACCGACCACGCGGATGCCAAGCTCGCCGCCGTCCGGGCGCACGCCACCCAGATCCCGCCCACCTCCTGGCTGTTCTCGATCGCCGGCAACTTCGGCGGCGAGTTCGTCGGCATGGAGCACTACACGCTCGCCGTGGGGCGCAAGGGCCCCGGCTCCGGCAAGTACGGCTGGGAGACCGACCTGTTCGCCGGCCTCGACCTGGACGGGGACGCGGCGTGACGCCGCCCGTCCGTCGGGGCGGCGCCGCGAAGCGCGCCGCGGCGGCCAGGCGCGCGGGCGGCGGCGCGGGCG
>NZ_BAAALT010000142.1:0-3710 GCF_039528515.1 Luedemannella flava | reverse complement strand
CGGCCTTCGGGCCGGCCGAGCGGCGGCTGCGCGACCCGGCCCGGCTGACCCGGTTCGTCGGGCGGGTCACGCTGGTCTTCCTCGCGGTGCACGGGCTCGCGGGCGTGCTCGTCATGGCGTACGCGGCGGCACGGTCGCCCGCGGCGTTCGCCTGGCCCCCGGCGCTCGGCGTGGCCGTGGCGATGTGGCTCGGCTACGGCTTCGCCGCCCGCTGCGCGTGGCGCTGCCTGCGCGCCACCCGGGCCGCGCTGGTCGCCTGACTACGCGGGGGTGACGCCGCGGCGCGGGGGCGGACCCAGCACCGCGCCGATCGTGGCGGTGAAGTCGCGCCACGCGGAACGCTCGTCGGCCAGCACCCGCCGGCCCGCGTCCGTCAGCTCGTACGTGCGTCGTTCCCGGCCGCCGACCGTGCTCCACGTGCCGGCGACGTGCCCGGCGCGCTCGAGGCGGCGCAGCGCGGGGTAGACGGTGCCCGTCGGCAGGGCCAACGCCCCGCCGGAGCGCTCCTGCAACGCCTCGATGATGGCGTAGCCGTGCAGCGGGCCGGCCTCGAGCACGGCGAGCAGCAGCGCGTCGAGGTGTCCGCGGAGCGCGTCGGGCTTCACACGTAGCGAGTCTACTGATCGCGGCCCGACGTGCCACCCCCGTCAGGCGGCCGTACCCTCTTTGGGTTTCTGGACCTTGGTGATGAGGTCGTGCAGCGGCTTGGTCCCGCTGCCCACGATGAGGCCGGTCACCATGGCGTCGACCCAGGTGGGCACGGCGTTCCAGCCGGTGTCGGCGTTGAGCGCGCGCAGCAGGTAGAAGCCGGCCGACGACGACAGGACCGTGGCCAGCGCGGTGGCGATGCCCCACATGAGGACGCCGCGCGACGCGCGCGCCCGCTCGCAGGCCGCCTTCGCGACGGCCGCGATCTGGGTGGCGCCGGGCACGCCGTTGTCCATGTCGGCGAGCGCCCGCTCGTAGCGCTCCTGCGGCTTGCGGCCCGGCATCCACCGGGTGATCGGCTCCAGGACCCGCTCGACGGCGCCGGCGAAGACGAGCAGCGCGCCGAACGCGGAGACCTGGTCCTCGACCCGGAACGGGGGGATCGTGACGGCGTCGCCGATGCCCATCGCGGTGAGCCCGCCGATCGCCGCGATGCCGAACCCGCCGAGCACGGCCAGCGGGTGCGCCGGCAGGGTCGGCGCGGTCGCGGTGTTCGGGTCGTAGGCGGGCGCCGGGCCGAACCCGGGCGACGCGGCCAGGGGCGGCATTCCGGGCGACGCGGGGGCGCCGGTCACCGGCATGCTGTTGGTGTTCTCGCTGTCCCAACCGGCCGGCGCGCCGTAGAGCCCGCCGTTACCACCGGCGGGTGCGGCCGGGGCGGGCCCGGGGGGCGCCGGGGCCGCGTAGGCGGGATAGGGGGCGTGGGCCGGGACGTGCGCGCGGCCGACGCTGACGGGTCGCCGGACGAGGGCCATGCGGAGCCTCCGGTGTGGAGTGGCGAGAGCGGCCCCGTGGATGGGCCGGTTCGAGAGCGTACGCCTTGATCATGTGGGCGCGACCATGCTGTCGCGATGACGACGGCCGGGCACGCGTGAGGGACCGGCCCGACGGGCCGGCCCCTCACCTCCGGGGGAGAGACTAGAGCGTGAGCGTCCAGGTGTTGATGTAGCCGGTGTCGACCGAGTACACGTCCTGGACCCGCAGGCCCCAGGTGCCGTTCGCCGTCTCGCCCGACACGTTCACCGTGTACGTGGTGTTGACGTTGTCGGTGCTGTCCGAGCTGGAGTTGCTCTTCAGCCGGTACGTCGAGCCGTCCGGCGCGACAAGGTCGATGACCAGGTCACCGCGGTAGGTGTGGACGATGTTGACCGCCACCGTGGAACTGGTGGACGGGGCCCGGCCGCAGCCGCTGATCACGATGGAGCTGGTCACGGCCGACCCGGCGTCCGGGATGGAGATGTCCGTGCCGTTGGTGCCGCTGCAGCTGCCGGACGTGCCGCCGGTGACCGTGAGGGTGTAGGTCGCCGTGCGGACCACCGCGCCCGTGCCGGTCACGGTGATCGGGTAGGTGCCGTTGGGCGTACTCGTCGAGGTCGCGATCGTCAGGGTGCTGGAGCCGCCGGAGGTGACCGACGACGGGCTGAACGACGCGGTCGCGCCGCTCGGCAGGCCGGACGCGGTCAGCGCCACGGTCTGCGCCGAGCCGGCGGTGGTGGCCGTGGACACCGTCGCGGTGACCGACGAGCCGGCCGCGACGCTGCCCGACGTCGGCGACGTCGCGATCGAGAAGTCGTTCGTGGAGGTGCTGCAGGTCGGCTCACCGGACTGGGCCGGCACGCTGACCGCGTTCCACGCCGCGAGCACCGTGTTGAACTCGGTGCAGCTGCCCGGGTAGAGCGTCTTGGCCGCGTTCAGGGTGGCCACCCGGACGTTGATGTAGCGCCAGGTCGACGTCTTCGCGAGCATCGCGTTGTAGTAGATCTTGCCGGCCTTCTGGATGCCGATGCCGGTCACCGAGGAGCTGTTGCAGGTGGGGCTGTTCGGCTTGCCGCCGCCGGGCGCGGAGCCCTCGGCGAGCAGGTAGAACCAGTGGTTGAGCGGGCCGGCGGCGGCGTGCACCTCGGTGTTCGGGATGGCGGAGGAGTAGCAGTTCGGGTCGCCGGCCAGCGACGGCTGGTACATGTAGCGGATCGGACCGTCGCCGACGAGGTCGACCTCCTCGCCCACCTGGTAGTCCGGCGGGTCGTTCGGGTTGTTCGCGTACGCCTCGGTCAACGCGCCGAAGATGTCACCGGTGGCCTCGTTGATGCCGCCGTTCTCTCTGCTGCTGCCCGCGCCGCCCGGCGTGTACTGGAAGATCGCGTGGCCGATCTCGTGACCCACGACGTCGATCGGGGTCGCCTGCCGGTTGTTGGCCTGGTTGTGGCCGAAGTTGACGTAGCTGCCGTTCCAGTACGCGTTGACGTCGTTGAGGCCCACCCGGATCGGGACCGCGCCGCCGGAGCCGGTCACGCCGTTGCGGCCCAGCCAGGCCGACAGCATGTCCCACTCCTTCTGCGCGCCGTACAGGGCGTCGACGCAGGCGGTCTCCAGGTTCGTGCCGCTGCCGTTGCCCCACACGTCGTCGGTGCCGGTGTACGCCGAGCCGTTCTGCCCGCCGCAGCGCAGGCCCGGGCGGGTCGTGTCGGTCATCGAGTACGAGGAGCCCGAACCCGAGGTGGTGATGCTCACCGAGCCGTAGTAGTAGCCCGTGCCGCTGCCTTCGCGGACCTCGTCGAGGACGTCGAGGACCGCGCCCGTGGTCGCGTCGACGTACACGTGCAGCTTGCTCGGCCTGCCGTCCGCGTACGCGCCCTCGACCACCGTTTCCCAGACCAGGGCGGGGGTGCCCCAGGCGAGGACGGACAGGGTCGGCGTGCTGGCGCCGGCGACCGTCGCGAGGCGCCCGCGCGCCGTCGCCGCCGCGGCGGCCGGGGACACCTTCGCGGTCGTGCCCACGGCGATGGTGGCGGTCTGCGCGGCGGCGGTGGAGGTCACCACGCCGTTGGCGTCGGTGACGACGACCGCGTCGCCGCCGATGACGGGCAGGCCCTTGTAGGTGCGGCTGTAGCTGATGTACTGCGAACCGTTGCCGCCGGCGGTGACGCCCTTGCGGATGATGGTGTCGCCCGGGCCGCGGTGCACGGCCCCGGGCCCGCGCCGCTCGACAGGTGCGCGTCGGC
>NZ_BAAALT010000141.1:0-55364 GCF_039528515.1 Luedemannella flava | reverse complement strand
GGCGGCCGCCGCCCGGATGTCGCCCTCGACGAGGGCGGGCTCGGCGTCGAGGAGCGCGCGGGCGGCCGCCCACCGGTCGGGGCCGTCCACCCGGCTGTAGGTGAGGCAGGCGAGCCGGCAGAAACGGTCGGCGACGCTCTCGTCCGTGGGCGCGGCCTCCGGCACCCACCCGTGCTCGGCCACCACGTCGAGGTAGTGACGAAGCCGCGGCCAGCTTCCGAACCCGTACTCCCGGGCGAGGACGAGCTGCGCGGCGGCGAGGCCCAGCGCGGACATGTCGGCCGGCGGCGTGGGGTGGGTCCGGACGATCCGCGCGGTCGCGGCGGGGTCACCGGCGCGGGCGGCGCGCCACAGCTCGCGGGCCTGGCGGCGCAGTTGGTCGAGGTTGGGGTTCTCCGGCAGAGACACGGTCGCCATCGCGACCTCCCTTCGGCGCCCGGGGTCCGCGTGGTCGGGCTGAAAGGAGGCGCGTGGGCAGGTGCGTCACCGCTCACCCAGGTGGGCTCTGCCCTGCCCGCGGACCGGTCGGCTGCCTGGAAGCCGGCCTCAGCCTAACAGCGGCCGCCCGCCCGCGGCGGCGTGCAGATCGCGCATGAGGGCCACCTCGGCGCCGTGGTGGATCAGCTCGTCGAGGATGTGCAGCACGAACCCGCGCCGGGTCGCGTCCGCGTACGGGCCGGCGACCGGGCCGAGCGTCGTGGCCAGGCTCTCCTCGGTGGTCGCCTCGAGCACGGTGCGCCAGTGCGCGAGGGCCAGGTCGAGGGCGTCCAGCGCGTCGGCCGCCGTGCCGGGGTCGCCGACGTCCGGCCAGGTCAATACGTTGGTCACGGCCAGCCAGCCCGCGACGCGGTCGGCGGTGAGCAGGTCGATGATGTGCGCCAGGCGCCAGGACACCGTGGTGAAGGCGCGCGGGTCCGCCTGGTCCGTTCTCGGGCCGTCGGAGCGGAACCGGCCGTCGCCGGTCGGCCGCACCGTGCGGCAGTTGGGCACGGGCTCCCACGAGTACTCCTCGTCGGTGAGGCCCGCCAACCGCTGGCGCAGGCGACCGCCGGCGTAGTCCGACAGTTGGATCAGGTCGTCGCGTGGTGAGATCACGCCTCTATTGTGACGATTTGCGGCTTCACTGCGCGGAGGGTCGAGTCGGCGGCCTGCAGGATGTCCATCGGCACCTTGAAGTCGTGCAGCGTGGTGAGCAGGTGCAGGCTGACGCGCTGGTAGGCGGCGTCGGAGATGTCCAGGCCGCCGTGGGCGGCGCCGAGGTCGCGGCCGTCGTAGTGGTCGGGGCCGCCGAGGACCTTGGCGAGCAGC
The DNA here is from genome assembly GCF_039528515.1 of Luedemannella flava. NCBI lineage: Bacteria > Bacillati > Actinomycetota > Actinomycetes > Micromonosporales > Micromonosporaceae > Luedemannella > Luedemannella flava. The sequence continues at coordinate 54,056 of NZ_BAAALT010000141.1, read as the reverse complement.
AGGACCTGGTGGCGCTTGAGTGCGGCCAGCCCGTCGATCTCGACGAGGGCGCTGAAGAACCCGGCGGTCTGCGGGTCCGCGAGCAGGCGGCTGTAGAACTCCTCCACCACCGCGGACACGGCACTGGCGCCACCGATCGCCACGAACGGCGACTCGCTGTGCTTCTCCGCGGCAACCTCGTCAAGCTCGGCAAGGAAAGACATGCACCCACCTCTTCGGACAGTAAGGGATCCATAGACTATGGGTAATTGATCGATGGCTGCAACGGTCCCGGCGACGGGGAAATGCGGCGACAACTGTCCGACCCCGTCGATACTGTGCGCCCCATGGGCGACGGCGGGGCGGTCATCAGCGCACGGGGGCTGGTGAAACGATTCGACGACTTCACCGCGGTGGACGGCATCGATGTCGAGATCGCGGCCGGGGAGTCCTTCGGCTTCCTCGGGCCCAACGGCGCCGGCAAGAGCTCGACCATGCGCATGATCGGCTGCGTCTCCCCGCCCAGCGGAGGCGACCTGCGCATCTTCGGCCTCGACCCGGTGCGCGACGGGGTGCGGATCCGTTCGCGCCTCGGCGTGTGCCCGCAGGATGACTCGCTCGACCACGAGCTCACCGCGATGCAGAACATCACGACGTACGCGCGGTATTTCGGCGTCTCGCGGGCGCACGCGCGGAAGCGCTGCGCCGAGCTGCTCGACTGGGTGCAGCTCGGCGAGCGCGCCCGCAGCCGGGTCGGCGACCTGTCGGGCGGCATGCGCCGGCGGCTGGCCGTGGCCCGCTCGCTGGTCAACGACCCCGACTGCGTGCTTCTCGACGAGCCCACCACCGGCCTCGACCCGCAGGCCCGCCACCTGTTGTGGGAGCGGCTGTTCCAGCTCAAGCGCCGGGGCGTCACGCTCGTGCTCACCACGCACTACATGGACGAGGCCGAGCAGCTCTGCGACCGCATCGTCATCATGGACGGCGGCCGCATCGTGGCCGAGGGCTCCCCGCACAACCTCATCAAGGAGCACGTCACCCGCGACGTCGTCGAGCTCCGCTACGCCGGCACGCCCGACGACGCGGTGCTCGCGACGCTGCCCGGGCGCGTGGAGAAGCTGGGCGACCGCGCGCTGCTCTACGCCGACGACGGCGACGCCGCGCTCGCCGCCGCGCACCGGGCCGGCCTGGAGCTGACCAGCGTCTTCGTCCGGCGGTCCACGCTGGAGGACGTCTTCCTCCGGCTCACCGGCCGCACGCTGGTCGACTGATGGCGACCCCGGCGGTCTCCGTGCTGGAGACCCACCTCACGAGCTACCGGCAGACGTGGCGCGCCGACGCCGCCTCGTCGCTGATCACCCCGTTCCTCATCCTCGTCACCTTCGGCGTGGGCGTCGGGGCCTACGTCGGCCGGATGGACGGCGTCCCCTACGCCGACTACCTGGTCCCCGGCCTGCTCGCCGCCGGCGCGGTGCAGCTGGGCACCTGGGCCGGTTCCTATCCGGTGTTCAGCGGCCTCAACTGGCTCAAGAACTTCCACCTCATGTTCACCGCGCCGCTGCGCGTCGGCGACGTGCTCGCCGGCCACGCGCTCTTCGCCCAGGTGCAGATCGCCATCAGCGGGGCGGCGTTGCTGCTCGTCGCGGCCGCCTTCGGCACCCTGCACTCCTGGTGGGCGCTGGTCGCGCTGCCCGTCGCCGGGCTCGTCGGCCTGTCGGTCTTCCTGCCGATGTACGCGCTGGCCGCCAGCGTGCGCGTCGAGATGTACATGAACATGACGCTGCAGTTCGTGGTGCTGCCGCTGACCCTGTTCGCCGGCGTCTACTTCCCCGTGTCCGACCTGCCGACGGTGCTCCGCGCGCTGGCGTACGCGTCGCCGCTGTGGCACGCCGCCGACCTGTGCCGCGCCGCGACGCTGGGCCGCGCCCCCGACTGGAGCGCGTCCGGCCACGTTGTCTACCTGCTCTGCTGGGTGGCCACCGGCGGCTGGCTCGCGCACCGGGCGCTGCGCAAGCGGCTCTACGTCTGACCCCGGGGGAACGGATGATCCTGCAAATCATGGCCGCGCGCGCGATGGCCTCGCGCGGGCGCCTCGCCGATGCCGGCGGGCTGCGGGGCACCGGCCGACGGTCCGGGTCGGTGACCGAACGCAACTTCGCGACCATCAGCGGGCGGTCGTGGGGGTTCTTCCTCGGCGGGCTCGCCGAGCCGTTCCTCTACCTGTTCTCGGTCGGCTACGGCCTCGGCGCCCGGATCGGGTTCGTCCCGTTGTCGGACGGCCACCTGGTCACCTACGCGGCGTTCGTGGCGCCCGCCATGCTCGCGGCGTCGGCCATGAACGCGACGTTCGCCGCCATCGCGACCAGGTTCTTCGGGCTGCACCGGTTCGTCCGGCTGTACGACACGGTGATAGCCACGCCCGTCCGGCCGATCGAGATCGCGCTGGGCGAGATCGCGTGGAGCGTGCTCTGCGGCGCGGTCTACTCGACCTCGTTCGTGACGCTCATGGTCCTCATGGACCTGACGACCTGGCCGCGCGCCCTCCTGGCGCTGCCCGCCAGCCTGCTCATCGGCGCGGCGTTCGGCGGGGCGGGCGTCATCATCGCCACGTTCATGCGCGGCTGGCCCGACTTCTCGCTGGTCTACCTCGCGCAGTTCGTGCTGTTCCTGCTGTCGGGCACGTTCGTGCCGCCGCAGCACTACCCCGTCGTGATCCAGTGGCTGATGTACGCCAGCCCGCTCTACCAGTCGATCAACCTGCTCCGCGCCATCACGCTCGGCACGGGCAACCCGGCGAACTGGCTGGTCTCCCTGGCCTACCTGGCGGTGTTCGGCGTCGTCGGCATCGCGATCGCCGCCCGGCGCGTCAACCGGATGCTCTACGTCTGACCGTCCTCGGCGTCGTACTCGACCTCGTCGAGCTCGTCCACGGCGACGCTGTCGGGGACCTGGTGCATGGCCAGCTCCTCCATCGAGGCGCCGCCACCGGCCGGGCCGGCGTCGTAGGCGAAGTCCTCCGGCTCGGCGTCCGTGCCGGAGCCCTCGTCAGGGCTGACGAGCCGGCCGACCGTCGCGCCGGCCGAGTCCGCGTAGTCGTAGAGCGACACCTTCGAGTGGGGGTCCGCCGCGATCGGGGCGCCGTCGAGGTCCTCGGCGCGCAGCGGGCCGTCGGCGGTGGCCCACACCTCCGGGACCTCCCGGCGCAGCCGGGCGTCGAGCGGCTCGGCCCGGCTCGCCTCGTCGGCCGTCACGCCGTACTCGTCGAGGCCCAGCGGGCCGTCCTCCCGGTCGGGGGGAAGCGGCGCGGGTGACCGGCCGTCGGCCTCCCGGACGGAGGGGTACGCGTCGTACGCCGTCGACTCGTCGTCGGCGATCTCGGGGACACCCTGCTCCTCGGGATCCGAGACGGGGTGCGGAAAACTGTCCTGCCGCATGTCCGGCTAATACCCCGATGGGGCCCGCTCACACCCAGTCGTTGTCCGATGAAGCATGCCAAATGACGCGTTCACGGCGTCCCGTGCCATATCTCTGGTGACCTTGACGGCCGGTGCGCGACGCTCGTCGACGTGACCCTTCACCGCGTCGCCACCTACCGGAACTACTGCCGGGCCGCCGCCGTGGCGTTCGGCCTCTACACCGCGTACCCCGTGGTCGTGAAGATCGCGGAGGACCGACTGGCCCACGACTGGGCGCACAGCGCGCTGCACCTGCTCTCGGCCCTGTTCGCGGCCTACGCCGGCTGGCTCGCCGCCACGGAGCTGCCCGCGAAGCTCTTCACCTGGGGCATCGGCGCCCTCTACGGGGTCCTCGGCATCGTCGGCTGGTTCATCGACGGCCTGTTCCTTACCACCCACCTGGCCATCCCCCTGGGGCCGCCCGACAACGTCTTTCATCTGGTCATCGCGGTACCCGCAGTGGTTGTCAGCGCCGCGTCCGCGAAGTAGCCCACCTTCGCCATACTTCGGTATGGTAAAGGTATGGCAACGAGGAAGGTGACCATCACACTGCCGGATGATCTCGCGGACGCGCTCGCGGCCGAGGCCCGGTCGACCGGCATTCCCGTCTCAAGGCTCATCGCCAGCGCCGCCGAGAGCGAGTTGCGGCGCCGGATCGGCCGGCAGGTCGTCCGTGAATGGGAAGCGGAGCACGGCTCTTTCACGCCCGAGGAATTGGCCGCGGTCCGCGCCGAGTTGGCGGCCGCTGACGCCGAGGCGCTGGATCCCTCGCGCTCCTCCGCGGCGTGATCGCCGTGAACATTCCGTATGTGTACGACGCCGGGGCGCTGATCGCCGTGGACAACGGCGACCGGCGGATGTGGGCGATTCACCACCTCGCGATGGAAGAGGAACGGACGGTCGTCGTGCCGTCCGTCGTCGTGAGCCAGGTGTGGCGCAACGGCCGCGATCAGGTACGCCTCGGCCGCCTGCTGGCCAGCTGCGACGTCGTTCCGATCGGTATCGACACGGCCAAGAGCGCCGGCGTTCTGTGTGGACAGGCCAGGACGCGCGACATCGTGGACGCCACAGTGGTCACTATTGCGCTCGCGTACGGCGGGATTGTTTTCACGAGCGACCCCGACGATCTGGCGCACCTTTCGGCGGCATCCGGTGCCAAACCGGGTCTAGTCGTACGCCGCGTGTGAGGCGGTACCCAGGTCCCATTGACATTGCTCTACGGGGTGCGAGGCTGTAATCACATTTCGATATGTGAATCAGAGGAGCCCCGATGAGGTACGTCCCCCTCAGCGGCGCGACATTCCGGGCGCGGCGCAAGATCGCCGCAACCGCGGCCGTCGCCGCCCTCGCCGCGTCCGGCGCGTTGATCGCCACCTCGGCACAGGCCCTGTCCCCCGTCGCCTGCACGTATGCCTACAACATCGTCGGTCAGTGGCCCGGCGGCTTCCAGGCCGAGGTGGCCGTCACCAGCAGCAGCCGCGTCAACGGCTGGACGGTCGCCTGGACCTTCGCCGGCGACGAGCGGATCAACTCCGGCTGGAACGGCACGTTCGCGCAGTCCGGCAAGGCGGTGACGGTCACCAACCCGTCCTGGCAGCCGGTGATCGAGGCCGGCCAGACCGTCCGCCCCGGCTTCGTCGCGTCCACCAGCGCCACCCCGGTGCGGCCGGCCTCCGTGTCGCTCAACGGCCTGTGGTGCGCCACCACCGGCGTGACGACCGCCCCGCCGACCAGCACCCGGCCCACCGGCACCACGTCCCGGCCGCTCACATACCAGCCCACGACCCGGCCGCCCACGTCCCGGCCGCCGACGAGCGGGCCGGCCAGCTCGGCCCCCGTCACCAGCAACCCGGTCACGTCCGGCCCGCCGGTGCCCGTCACCAACCCGTACGCGGGCGCGATCGGCTACCGCAACCCGGACTTCGCCGCCCGCGTCGCCGGCTCGGCCGCGACCCGCACCGGCGACGTCGCGGCCGCCATGACCCGGGTCGGCCAACAGCCCACGGGCGTGTGGCTGCCGACGATCGCGTCGGTCGCGGGCCTGCGCACGCACCTCAACCAGGCGCTCGCCCAGCAGGCCGCGGCCGGACAGCCCGTCGTGGTCACCGTCGTGCTGGACAACCTGCCGAACCGGGACTGCAACGAGTGGGTCCTGCACGGCGAGCTGTCCGTCTCGAACAACGGCCTGGCCCGCTACAGGACCGAGTACGTGGACGCGATCGCGGCCGTGCTGCGCGACCCGGCCTACGCGGGCCTGCGCGTCGCGACGATCATCGAGCCGGCCGCGCTGGGCACGATAGCCCTCGGCTGGAACCGCACGGCCGCGTGCGCCGAGGTGTCGGCCGGGATGGTCTACCACGACGGCATCCGGTACGCCCTGAACGCCCTCGCCCCGATCGCCAACGTCTGGAACTACCTCGACGCGAGCCACTCGGTCGCGCTGGGGTACGAGAGCAACCTGGGCCCGGCGGTCAGCACGTTCGCGTCGCTCGCGGCGAGCACGAACGCCGGCCTGGCCAGCATCGACGGGCTCGCGATCAACACAGCGGGGTACAGCCCGGTGGTGGAGCCGTTCCTCACCGACGCCCGCGCGACGGTCACCGGCTCGCTGATCGTCCAGTCGTCGTGGGCCGACTGGAACTACGTCCTCGACGAGGAGGACTACGTCGCGGTGCTGCACGCGGCGATGGTCAGGGCCGGCTTCCCGGCCACCATCGGCATCGTGATCGACACCTCCCGCAACGGTTGGGGCGGCACGAGCCGGCCGACGGCGGTCAGCACCTCGACCGACCTCAACACCTACGTCAACCAGTCCCGCGTGGACCGGCGGATCTACCGCAGCAACTGGTGCAACCAGGTCGGCGCCGGCATCGGCGAGCGGCCGCGGGCCAACCCGATGGCGCACGTGGACGCGTACATCTGGGCCTGGGAGCCGGGCGCGTCCGACGGCGCCGCGCCGCCGGCGGCGGGCCAGCCGCGCCCCGAGGGCGCCGATCCGATGTGTGACCCGTCGTGGGCCCCGCCGATGGGCAGCTTGCGGCTCAACGGCTCCACCTACGGCGCGCCGGGCGAGGGCGCCTGGTTCGACGCGTACTTCGAGACGTTGGTACGCAACGCCTACCCGGTCCTGTAGGCAACGTCACAGCCGCCCCGGCGCGACCCCTAGGGATAGATCGGGGGAAGCGTCGGGGCGGCTCGCGCCCTGGTAAGACATGATCCACCGACCGCGTACTGGGGCTAACCCCCGTACCGCGCACGGGTTGTCCCGTCGGGGTCACACCCGATGTGTGCAACCACCGCTGTCCCTAGCGTCTCTGGTGACGAAAAGACCGATGACACCAGGGAGAAATCCGATGGAGCGCAAGCCTTTCACCGTGCGGGTGGCGCGGTGGAGCGCCGAGCACCCGTGGCGCGCCATGGCACTGTGGACGGTCTTCGTGATCGTCTCGATCGCCCTCGGCACGGCGGTCGGCACGAAGGAGGCCACCGACGGTGGCAACGTGGGCGAGACCGCCCGCGCCCAGCAGATGATCGAGGCCGGGGACTTCCCCGACGACCCGACCGTGGAGCGGGTGCTCGTCACGGCCCGCGACGGCGCGCTCGACCGGGCCAGGGCGACGGCGGCGCTGACCGACGCCGCGACCCGGATGCGGGCCCTGCCGGAGGTCGCCAGCGTCGGCGAGCCGGTCACCTCGCCCGACGGCACCACGATGTTCCTGCCGGTCACCATGGCCGGCGACCCCGAGACGGGCGAGGACCGGGTCCAGCCGCTGCTGGACACGACCGCGGCCGTCCAGGCGGCGCACGCGGATCTCCGGGTCGAGCAGGTGGGCAACGCCTCGATCCACAAGGGCCTCAACGACACGATCGGCGAGGACTTCAAGAAGGCGGAGATGTTCAGCGTGCCCGTGACGCTGATCATCCTGCTGGTCGCGTTCGGCGCGCTCATCGCGGCCGGCGTGCCCGTCCTGCTGGCGATCTCGGCCGTGGGTGCGGCGATCGGCCTGTCCTCGCTGGCCTCGTACCTCGTGCCCGCGCAGGAGGCCACCAACAGCGTCGTCCTGCTCATCGGCATGGCCGTCGGCGTCGACTACTCGCTGTTCTACCTCAAGCGCGAGCGCGAGGAACGGGCCAAGGGTGCCGGCCACCTCGACGCGGTGGAGATCGCGGCCGCCACCTCGGGCCACGCGGTGGTCGTCTCCGGCCTCGCCGTCATCGTCGCGATGTCGGGCATGTTCCTGGCTCAGGACAACATCTTCTCGTCGTTCGCGGTCGGCTCGATCCTCGTCGTGGCCGTCTCCGTGCTCGGCTCGCTGACCGTCCTGCCGGCGCTGCTGGCGAAGCTCGGCCGGTGGGTGGACCGCCCGCGCATCCCGTTCGTGTGGCGGCTCACCGCCCCGCGGGTCAACGGCGGAGAGGTCACCTCGCGGTTCTGGAACGCGATCCTGCGCCCGGCGCTGCGCGCCCCGTGGCTGACCCTGATCCTGTCGGTCGCCGCCCTGGTCGCCCTCGCGGCGCCCGCCCTGGGCATGACCCTCAAGCTCACGGGCCTGCAGGACGTCCCGCGCAGCACGGCCGTGATGCAGGCCTACGACCGTCTGACAAAGGCCTTCCCGAGTACGGGCACGAGCCACGTCGTCGTGGTGCGGGCGTCGGCCGCCGATCAAGCCAGGGTCGACACCGCCCTGGGCGCGCTCGCGGCGAAGACCGCGAACGACCCGCTGTTCGCCCACGACCGGGAGCCCAAGCTCATCCACTCGCCCAACGGCACGGTCACCATGCTGGAGATCGGCACCCCGACGATCCCCGGCACCGCCGACGCCGACAGGTCGCTGGACAAGCTGCGCGCCGACTACGTGCCGGCAACGCTCGGCGGGCTCGAGCACGCGGTCACCGGCGAGATCGCCGGCACGACCGACTACTCGAACCACGTGAAGGACAAGCTCCCGCTCGTGGTCGGGTTCGTCCTGCTCCTCACGTTCCTGATCATGGCGTGGACGTTCCGCTCCGTGGTCGTGGCCGTCACCGCGATCGCGCTCAACCTGCTCTCGGTCGGCGCGGCGTACGGGCTGCTCGTGGTGGTGTTCCAGCACACCTGGGCGGAGGGCCTGCTGGACTTCACGTCCAACGGGGGCGTCATCTCCTGGCTGCCCATCTTCCTGTTCGTCGTCCTGTTCGGCCTGTCGATGGACTACCACGTGTTCGTGGTGAGCCGCATCCGCGAGGCCCGGCTGGCCGGGGCCTCGAACCGCGACTCCGTGGCGAGGGGCATCACCAGCTCGGCCGGGGTGGTCACGAGCGCCGCCGTCGTCATGGTGGCCGTGTTCGCCATCTTCGGCACCCTGAGCACCCTGGACATGAAGCAGCTCGGCGTCGGCCTGGCCGCCGCCATCCTGCTGGACGCCACCATCATCCGGGCCGTCGTGCTGCCGTCGATCATGACGCTGCTCGGCGACGCGAACTGGTGGGGGCCGCGCTTCCTGCGCCGCCGCGACGCCGAGGGGGTCGCCGCGGCGGACCCGACACCCGCACCGGAACGCGAGCCCGTACCGATCGGCTGATACCAGCCGGCGGAACTGCGGCGGGAAGGTGCCCTATAAGGCACTTTCCCGCCGCAAGCCCGTATCTAGGCGGTGATCATTTCGGCCGTGGTGACGATCTCGCGGTCGGGGAGGAAGTTCGTCAGGACGCGCTCGCGGGCGCGTACGCCCATGGTGTGGTTTTCGGGGGTGTCGCGGAGCGCCTTTGTTACCAGGGCGCCGAAGGCGGCGAGGTCCGTGGGGTCCTCCACCAGGAGGCCCGTGTCGCCGTGGGTGATCTGGGCGCGGATGCCGCCGACGGCGCTGGCCACGACGACGCGGCCCTTGAACATGGCCTCGGCGACCGTCAGGCCGAAGCCCTCGACCAGGCTCTTCTGGGTGACGGTCGTGGCGGACCGCTGGATCGCGTTGACCAGCAGGGCGTTCTCGCTCAGGTCGGCCATGGGCAGGCAGATGATGGCCACCCGGGAGCGCAGGTCGGGTGGCAGGGCCTGCCAGTCGGTGACGCAGCGCTGGAACCAGACGCCCTGCTCGATGTCGTCGGGGATGCTGGCCGGGTCGGGGCCGACGAGGGCCAGGTAGCCCTCGGGCACGAACGTGGTGAACGCGGCCAGGACGCCGTGCATGTCCTTGAGCCGGTCCCACCGCGAGATCTGGGCGGCCAGCGGCTGGCCGGGCTCGGGCGGGCCGGCCGAGACGACCGTGGCGGCGTGGTTGAGGTGGATCGCGCGGCCGCCGACGTCCACTGTGGTCGGGCGGGTGGCGGGCGGCGCGGCCGAGAGGCCGCAGCGGGTCAGCACGTCGGCGATGACGTCCGGCGCCAGGTCGGTGTTCTTGGCGATGAACGGGGCGACGAACGGCGGCAGGATGGTGACCGCGCGCTCGCGCAGCCGCTCCGGCACGTGCCAGTCGACCGAGAAGATCAGGCCGTCGGCGTGGTCGAGCATCGGGGTGAGGAAGTCCCAGCCCAGCGACGAGGCCTCGGTCTGCTCGTCGACGCCGACGTGGCAGCGCCAGTACGTCGCGGCGACGTCCTTGCCCAGCAGGTCGATCAGGCCGGTCGTCTGGAAGTCGTGCAGGATCAGGATGTCGTCGGGGGTGAGCAGCTCGCGGAACGCGTCGGCGACCACGCCGAGGTGGCGCAGGTAGTCGGCCCGCTCCTCGTCACCGAGCGTGCCGCCGTCGCCGATGCTGCCGTACAGCGCGCCGTAGAGCCGCTTCGTGATCGAAAAAAAGCGGTCATCGCCTCCGATGACCGCCCACTTCGCCCGCACCCCCAGACTCGTATAGAGGGGTATCGCCGTATGCAGCATCTCCGCGACGCCGCCGCCGGCACCCGTGGAGTTGACATGCCACAACGTGCCGCCGCCGAGCCGCTCCCGGATGGTGTCCGCGGCGCTTCGCAGCTCCGTCGCCCGGTCCGGGCCTATCAGCGCCTCCAACGCCTCGCGGTCGGCCGTGTTCGCGGTGGCCTGCACAGTCAACATCGCCCTGGTCCTTTCGCACTACGACGCGTCCTCGGTGACGCGCCCAGCACCGACGGTAGCGAGGCGATATGGCGTACAGGTTACGAAAGTCATCTATATATTGCGGAACCGGCTATCACGCGGCGGCCGCGTCGAGCGGGTCCGCCAGCAACCGCTCGAAGGCCAGCTCAGCGGCACCGTACAGGGGTGCGTCGTCGGCCAGATCCGGGGTGCGCAGGCGGACGTGCTCGCGGCACGCGGGAAGCGCCATCCTGGTCAGCCGCTCGCGCACCTGCGTGGCCGAGGCCAGGTACACGTCGCGCAGGGTGCCGCCGAAGATGACCATTTCGGGGTTGAAGATGTTGACCAGGTTGGCCACCCCGAAGCCCAGCCAGCGGCCGACCTGCCGCACCGCCGCCTGGGCCACCACGTCGCCGCGCCGGGCGGCGTCCACCACATCGGACACCGCCTGCCGCCCCGTGCCGTCGCGGTCGGCGGCGCGCAGCAGCGCGTACTCCCCGATTTCTGTTTCCCAGCAGCCCTGCGAACCGCAACCGCACCCGCGGCCCTGCGGGTTGACCACCATGTGGCCGACCTCGCCGCCGTGGCCGCCGTGTCCCGTGACGGCGCGCCCGCCGGCGATGATGCCGCCGCCCACGCCCGCGTCACCGTGCAGGTAGATGACGTTGTCGCAGCCCACGGCCACGCCCCGGGTGTGCTCGGCGAGCGCCGCCAGGTCGGCCACGTTGCGCACCGCCACCGGCGGCGCGGCCTTGCGGAACTCCGACAGGGCCGCGGTCAGGCCGGCGGCCAGCGTCTCCTCCAACTCGGCCGCGTCGCCCAGGTAGACGCGGCCGTCGGCGCGGCGGGCCATGGCGCTGACCGCCGCGCCGCTGCCCACGCAGACCGTGTCCGCACCCACCGCCGACTCCGTCCGGCGGACGAACGCCGCGAGCGGCTCGACCACGTCCGCGTCCGGGCCGCGCGGCACCTCGTGGCGGTCGAGGACCACCCCACCGAGGCCCACCCGGGCGGCGGTGAGGCGGTCCACCTCGACCGCGAACGCGTACGCGTAGACCCGCTCGTGCTCGGGGCGCACCACCAGCGACGGCCGGCCGGTGCGGCCGTGGTCGCGGGGCAGTTCCTCGCGGACCAGGCCCGCCGCGGTCAGGTCGGCGGTGAGCGCCCCGATCGTTGAGCGGTTGAGCCCGAGCGAAGCGGTCAGCTCCGCCCGGGACGTCGGACCCTTCACGTGCACGTAGCGCAGGAGCACGCCGAGGTTGTGCCGGCGGATCTCCTCCTGGGTGGGACTGGCCCGCATGTGCCCGCGTCAGCTCAGGCCGCGGGCCGCCGCGCGCCGCCGCGACAGCGCGTCCACGCCGGCCGCGGCCAGCAGGACCAGACCCGTGACGACGTACTTGATCCACGATTCTTCAGTGATCAGGTTCATGCCGTTGTCGATGATGGCGACCACCGCGCCACCGAGCACCGCGTCGAGCACCCGACCCTTGCCGCCGAAGAGGCTCGTGCCGCCGATGACAGCCGCGCCCACCGCGTACAGCAGGACGTTGCTGCCGCCCGACGTCGGGCTCACCGAGTTGTCCCGCGACGCCGCGATAATGCCGCCGATGGCGGCCAGCAACGAACAGATGACGAACGCGCTGGTCCGCAACGCGTCGGTGGCGATGCCCGCCCGGCGGGCCGCCTCCAGGTTGCCGCCGACCGCGTACAGGTGCAGACCATAGGTGGTCCGCTTCAGCACGAAGGTCAGCACGACGAGCAGGATAAGCACGATCGGAACCACGATCGGCACGCCGCGCAGGGACGTTCGGGCGGGGTTGAGCGACCGCTCCAGGTTGAGGATGTAGACGGCGACGCCGCCGAGCACCGCGAGGGCGCCGATGCGCAGGCCCACCAGACTCATCGGCTCGCGGGTCAGACCCCGCCTCCCCCGCCGGAACGTGCGGTAGAGCTGCACCGCCGCGTACCCGGCGACGGACACGGCGTAGAACAACCAGCCCTGCCAGATGAGCAGGTTCTTGTTGCCGATCGCCAGGATGGTCTGGTCCTGGATCGAGATGATCTGCCCCTGCTTGACGATGACCAGCAGGATGCCCTGGAAGGACAGGAACGCGGCGAGGGTCACCACGAACGACGGGATGCCGACCTTGGCCACGAGCAGCCCGAGCAGGAGCCCCGTGACCAGGCCGGTGCCGAGCGCGATGAGCACCGCGAAATACCACGCGATGTGCTGCTCCAGCATCAGGACCGCGGCGAGCGACGCGCAGACGCCGCTGGTGTAGCCCGCCGAGAGGTCGATCTCGCCGAGCAGCAGCACGAAGATCAGGCCCATCGCGATGACCGTGACGGCCGCGCCCTGGAACAACAGGTTCGCGAAGTTGATGGCCGTGAGGAACCGCGGCTGCGTCGACGAGAACCCGATGACCAGAACAATGATCCCGAGTACGGCCGGCAGGGCGCCCATCTCGCCGCCACGCACCCGGCGCCCGTACGCCGTGACGTGGTCGACCAGCGTGGTCACCGGCTGCGTGCGCCCGTCGGTCGTGGCGGTCATTGGCTGACTCCGTCATCCGTGCTCGAGGGACCGGTCTCGGGCGCTAGCCCCAGGTTGCCGCTGCGCCCCGCCGTGATCAGCTCGACGATCTGGGCGTGCGTGACGTCGCTGGCCTTCACCTGCGCCACCATGCGGCCCAGGTACAGCGCGGCGATGCGGTCGGCGACCGCGAAGACGTCGTTCATGTTGTGCGAGATGAGTACGACCGCGAGGCCGCTGTCGGCGAGCCGGCGCACCAGCTCCAGCACCTGCGCGGTCTGCGCGACGCCGAGCGCGGCGGTCGGCTCGTCGAGGATGACGACGCGGCTGTTCCACAGCACGGCCTTGGCGATCGCGACGGTCTGCCGCTGACCACCGGACAGGCTCGACACCCGCTGGCGCACGCTCGTCACGGTGCGGACCGCCAGGTCCGACAGCGTCTTCGCGGCCAACTGCTCCATGGTGTCGTCGTCGAGGACGAGGCCCCGGCGACGCTCGCGGCCCAGGAACATGTTCTGGACGATGTCGAGGTTGTCGCAGAGCGCCAGGTCCTGGTACACGATCTCGATGCCGAGGGCGGCGGCGTCACGCGGCCCGTGGATGGTCACGGGCGCCCCGTCGAACAGGAACTCGCCCGCGTCGTGACCGTAGATGCCGCTGATGCACTTGACCAGCGTGGACTTGCCGGCACCGTTGTCACCGACGAGCGCGGTCACGGCACCGGCGTTGATAGCGAAGTCCACGTCCCGCAGCACCTGCACCGGCCCGAAGCTCTTATGCAGGCCGCGCAGCTCCAGCAGCGGCGTGTTCTCGGATGTCACGTTCGCCTCCCCTCACTACTAGTGGGCCGCGCCGCACCGGGGTCCCCGGTGCGGCGCGGTCCTGGCCGATTTAGGAGATGCCGGCCTTCGTGCACAGGTCAGCGAAGGCGCCAGCGCAGAGCTCGTCCTTGGTGACGTAGCCGTCGGCGACGACATCCTTCACGTTGTCCTTGTAGATCGCCACCGGGGTCAGCAGCTTGGACTTGACCTCCTTCTTGGACTCGGTGTCCATGACGGTGGTCAGGCCGCTGGGGGTCTGCCCGTTGGCCAGCGCGAGAGCCAGCTCGGCGGCGCCGTCGGCCTCCGCCTTGATCGCCTTGTAGACGGTCATGCACTGGTCGCCCACGAGGATGTTCTGCAGGCCCTGGACCGTGGCGTCCTGCCCGGTCACCGGCACCTTGCCGTTGAGCTTGTTGCGCTTGAGCACCGCGATCGCGGCGTTGCCGAGGCCGTCGTTGGCGGCCAGGACACCGTCGATCTTGCCGCCGGTCTTCGTCATCATGTTCTCGAAGATCTTGCCGGCCTCGGTGTTGTTCCAGTCGGGCACGAACTCGTCCGGACCCTTGACGTACTCCTTCGAGTCGTACTTGGGCTTGAGGACGCCGTCGTAGCCCTGCTTGAACAGCGTGGCGTTGTTGTCGGTCGGCGAGCCGTTGAGCTCGGCGATGACCGGGCTCTTCGCGCCGCCGTCGGTGAGGCACTTGACCAGGCCCTCACCCTGCAGGGTGCCGACCTTCACGTTGTCGAAGCTGACGTAGTAGTCAGCCCCGCCGTTGAGGGTCAGGCGGTCGTAGTCGATGGTGCCGATGCCCTGCGCCTTGGCCTTGTCCAGCACGGCCTTGCCGGTGCCGGAGTCCAGGTTGACGATCATCAGGACGGTGACGCCGCTGGCGATCATCTGGTCGCCGATCGTCTGGAACTGCGCCTTGTCACCCTGCGCGTTCTTGATCTCGTAGTCGACGCCGGCCGCCTTGAAGGCCGCCTCAAGGTACTTGCGGTCCGCGCTCTCCCACCGGGCCGACGAGGCACTGTCGGGGAGGATGACGCCGATCTTCGCCTTCTTCGTGGGGGTGGTGCCGCCGCCTTCTCCCTTTTCGCCGCAGGCGGTGAGTCCGCCGGTGGTGACGAGGGCGAGGGCCGCGAGAGTGGCGATTCCTCTTCTCATCGCCGGTCCTTTCTGCCAGGTGCCGCCGAATTGTTGTGCCCGGCAACGTATTACCACTCCCAACGTCGACACAAGACATCGGCGGTTCGAAAAATGTTGCGGGCGGTAACAATTCCGCAACAAGCCCGTGACCTGGCGTTCTCGATGCCGCGTCCACACACGCAACCCCGCGCGGCGTCCGCGCGGGGTTGCGCGGCACCGCCGGCTCCGCCGGCGGCGCCAGCTCGGCGTTTGGACCGTCAGGCGGGTAATTTCGCTGCGAATACCATGCCTAACGGTCCAAACACCGGCCTATGTGGTCAGATGCGCGAGTTCGTCGTGGCGAAGAAGGACGTTGGGGCGGTCGCGCCCGTGTTGGTGAAGCAGACCAGGCGGAGGAGGAGGTCCGGGGAGCCGGACCAGTCGGCGATGGTGCAGTAGTTGGGGTCGTCGCCGTAGGCGGTGACCTGGGCGTGGGTTTCCTTCACCGCGATGCCGGGGAACTTGTACGCGTAGTGGCCCGGCAGGCCGATCACGGGCGCGCCGGAGTTGGCGCCGAAGCCGTACAGGTTGTTGTAGTTGCTCGGGCCGGCCAGGTCCGGCGTCCACACGTAGCCGAAGTACTTCGGCGGGTACGTCGCGACGATCGGGCGCTCGCGGTGGTAGGAGACGGCGAACTCGGTGTTCGTCCGTACGCCGGCCGCGTCGAAGCAGAACACGTACGCGACGACGTCCACTCCGGACACGCCCCACTTAGCGATCTTGCAGCGCCTCGGCTGGGCGTTCGGCCCGATGGCCGTGGCCTGCAGGTTCCCCGCGAGACTCCCGGCCACCGCGACGCCGGGGAGCTTCACCGAGTACGCCCCGACGCCGATCGGCCCGGCACCGTTCAGGGCGCCGGTCGAGTTGTCCTGCGCCACGATGCCGGCCGTGCCGTACCGGACGAAGGCGTACGCGCCCGGCGCCCAGGTGGCGCCGCCGCCCGAGCCGAGCGTGAACATCACGGTGAACCGGGAGTCGTCGGGCGCCCCGCCGGGCTTGAAGCAGGCCACTCCCACGATGAGGTCGGCGCCCGAGTCCCGCGCGAACATCGTCTCGCAGTACTGACCGGTGCGGTTGACGGCCGTGACGTGGACGATGCCCGCCCCGGCCGCGGCCAGGTGGGGGAAGCGGACGTAGTACCGGCCGGCCGCGATGCGGTAGCCGGTCACGAGGTCGGCCGGGAAGGCGACCCTGGACGTGCTCCACTGCCGGTTGGGGTCGAGCGTGATCCAGCCGGCCGGCGGGGTGGGGTTGTCGAAGTAGGCGAAGCCCCACTGGTCCGCCGGGGCAGCCGCCGCCGGCGACGCCGGCAGGACGAAGGTGACGGTGCTGACCAGGCTCAACACGAGCGCGGCCAGCATGGGACGGAAGCGCATGGTGCCTCCATATCGATGTGTGGCGATGGATGGCTCACATCATGGGGCATCGATGCGCGACGGTGCTGTGACTGACCGTGATCAGTCACTCGCGCGTAAACGAAGGCGGCGGGAGACGGCCTCCGGAAAGGCCGTTCCCGCCGCGGTCGCGGTTCAGTCGATCAGTGCACCAGCACCGGGGCCTGGGCGGCCTCGTCGCTGGTCGGGTCGCCCGTGGGGGCGGCCTTGTGGCGCGGGAGGAACAGCGCCGGGATGAGGCACGCCGCGATGAGCACCAACGCGACCACGTAGGTGGACCCGAACGCGTCGGCGAACGCCGACCGGCCCGCGTCGAGCGCCCCCGGCGGCAGCTGGTCCGCCGGCACGAGGCCCTGCAGCACCCCGCCGTACGTCGCGGCCGCCTTGTCGTTGAGCACGGTCTGCGTGAAGATCATCGACATCGTGGCGGTGCCGATGGAGCCGGCCGTCTGCTGGACGATGTTCATCAGCGTCGAGCCGCGGGCGACCTGGTGCTGGGTCAGGCTCGCCATGGCCGCCGACATGATCGGCATCATCGTGAGGCCCATGCCCATGCCCATGACGAACAGGGCGCCGAGCAGCACCCAGTACGACGAGTCGGCCGCGACCTGGGTGAAGACCGCCATGCCGGCACCGATGATCACGATGCCGAAGAGCACCAGCTTGCCGGGCCCCATCTTGTCGGTGAGCTTGCCGCCGATCGGCATGGTGAGCATGGCGCCCAGGCCCTGCGGCGCCAGCAACAGGCCGGTGTGCAGCGTGTTCTCGCCGCGCACCTGCAGGAAGTAGCTCGGGAACAGCAGCATGCTGCCCATGAACGCCACCGAGAACAGCGTCATCGTGATGACGGCGATGGTCAGGTTGCGGTTGGAGAACAGGCTCAGGTCGATGAGCGCGTGCTCCCTGCGCAGCGCGTGCAGCACGAACCCGATCACGAGCACCAGGCCGATGACGGCCGGGATCAGCACCTTCCTGGACCCGACCGTGCCCTCGCCCGGGATGGACGAGACGCCGTAGAGGAACAGCGCGAGGCCCGGCGACAGCATGAGCATGCCGAGGAAGTCGAACGACTCGCTCGCGGACGCCGTGTCCTTCGGCAGGATCTTCAGCGCGGCGGTGAAGGCGATGATGCCGACCGGGACGTTGATCAGGAAGATCCACTGCCAGCTCGCGGTGTCGACGAGCCAGCCGCCGAGGATCGGGCCGCCGATGGGCCCGAGGAGCATGGGCACGCCCAGGACGGCCATGACGCGGCCGATCCGGTCGGGGCCGGCGGCCTTCGTCATGATCGTCATGCCGAGCGGCATGAGCATGCCGCCGCCGAGGCCCTGCAGGGCGCGGAAGGCGATCAGCGGCCCGATGTCCCAGGCCATGCTGCACAGCACCGAGCCGGCGACGAACAGCGCGATCGACGTCATGTAGAGGCGCTTGGTGCCGAAGCGGTCCGCGGCCCAACCGGTGACCGGGATCACAGTGGCCAGCGCCAGCGTGTACGCCGTCATCGTCCACGCGGCGGTGGCCGGCGTGGTGTGGAACTCGCTCTGGAACTTGGGCAGCGCCACGCTGACGACGGTCACGTCGAGGATCGCCATGATCGCGCCGATCACGACCACACCAGCGATTTTGAGGACGCCGCTGTCTAGCTTGTCGGACGCCGCGTCCGGGGCGGCTGTTGTGGTCATGCGGGGGTGCTCCTCCGGGTGGGGGCGTAGAAGGCCGCGGCGATGCTAGCTCGGCCCCATCCGCCGCTCAAAGCGCGTAACACGTCGGCAAACCGCGCTGTTGCGCTAGTCACGCCGTGGGTCACGGAATGCTGACAACAGCTCGTCGGGCGCGACGGCCGGCACCTCGAGCCCGCCGGCCAGGCCGGCGCGGGCCACGACGAGCAGCGGCGTGGCGCCGTCCGCGCCGGGCAGCCGGGTCCGGTGCGTGAGCAGCCGGCCCAGGTCGTGAGCGTCGAACGGACGCTGTTCGAGCCATTTGACCGACCCCACGAGAGTGACGCGCCGCGCGACGGGCGCCCGGTCGGCGCCGACCAGATCGATCTCCGGGTCGTTGGTCCGGGTCCAGTAGCCGCCGACCACGGCCGTGTCGGCGGGCAGCCGCCCGACCGGCAGCCGGCGCAGCGCCTCCCGGACGACCGGCTCGATGGCCCGACCCCGCCAGGACGACCACTGCGTACGGATCCGGTCGAGCACCAGGTCGCCGCGCCCCCGGTCGATCTCCGCCAGGTGCGGCCCGAGCATGGCGAGCCAGAACCGCAGGTGCGGATCGGCGACGAGGTAGCGGGTCTCCCGCGACGGCTGGGTGGACAGCGGTGTCACGGCCTCCACCACACGCTTGGCGGTCAGGGTCTGCAGCGCCCGGTTCAGCGACGCCGCGCCGAGCCCGCCGGCCCCGCGCCCGATCGACGAGAAGGTGCGTTCGCCGGTGCCGATCGCGCCGAGCACGGCGCGGGCGTGCGAGTCCGGCGGGAACTCGGCCGCGAGGGCCCGCTCGCCGCTGACCAGCAGCGCGGACGTCGGGTCGGGCACCGCCTCGGCGAGGTAGTCCAGGGCCGGCCGGCCGGTGGGCCACTCGTCGAGGACCAGCGGCAGGCCGCCCGACACGAGGAACGCGTCGAACGCGTCGGCGGCCGGCAGGTCCAGCATCTCCGCGACGTCAGCCGGGTTGAGCGGCGGGACCACCATCTCGGTGGCCCGCTGGTGGAACGGGCGTCCGTACCCGTTGAGGGCCTCCATCATGGCCAGGTCCGAGCCGACGCAGATGAGCAGGACCGGTCGCCGCGAGAACTCGCGGTCGAAGATCTTCTGCAGCGTCCCCTCGAACCCCGCGTCGGTGGCGATCAGATAGGGCATCTCGTCCAGGACCACCACGCTCGGTCGGTCGGCCGGCAGGGCGGTGGCCAGCAGGCTCAGGGCGGCGTCCCAGGTCTGTGGTGCCTGGCCCGCGAAGGTCGCCGCCCCCGGCAGGTCCGATGCCTGCGCCGCCTCGGTGAACAGGCGCAGCTCGGCCTGCGCGGTCGGCTGCGCGGAGGCGGTGAAGTAGAGCGACGGCACGCCGGCCCGGTCGATGAACTCCTCCACCAGGCGCGACTTGCCGACGCGGCGACGGCCCCGCATGAGCACGGCCCGGCCGGGGCGACCGGCGCGGCCACCGTTCTCCACCCGCCCGAGCATCGCGGCGAGCGTGGCCAGCTCCCGCTGCCTGCCGACGAACCCGTCCACAAGCGCCCCCAAGACTTTCAACAGCGATAGTATCAGCCTTGATAGTATCGTGATTGAAAGCTATGCGACGAGGAGGCCGTGGGCGGCGAAACGGTCGCGGGTCCCCGCGATGAGCTCCTCGTCCGGCGGCTCGGTGTGCCGCAGCGGGAACTCGATGCCCAGCTCGGCGTACTTGGTGGCGCCCAGGCGGTGGAACGGCAGCACCTCGACGCGCTCGACGGTCGGCAGGCCGGCGACGAAGCCCGCCACCCCCTCGACCACCTCCGGCCCGTCGGTCAGCCCTGGGACCAGCACGAACCGGATCCACATCGGCATCCCCCGGTCCGCGAGCCGGCGCGCGAAGCGCAGCGTGGGCGCGAGCGGCCGGCCGGTCAGCTCGCGGTAGCGCGCCTCGCCCCACGACTTCACGTCCAGCAGAACCAGGTCGGTCGCGTCGAGCAGGGCGTCGTCGGCGCGGGCGCCGAGATAGCCGGACGTGTCGAGAGCGGTATGCAGACCGTTCTGCTTACACATACGCAGCAGCGCCCCGGCGAACCGTGGCTGGAGCAGCGGCTCCCCGCCGGTGACGGTCACCCCGCCGTTCGTCCCGATGAAGTCCTCGTACTGCTCGATCTCCGCCATCAGGTCGCCGACGGAGCGACGGGTGCCCGACCGCATCGTCTGGGTGTCCGGGCTGTGGCAGTACCTGCACTTCAACGGGCAGCCCGCGAGGAACGCCGCGAACCGGACCCCCGGCCCGTCCACCCCGATGGAGATGTCCCAGGAGTGGACGGAGCCGGTGACCTCCAGGTCAGAGGGCGCCATGGAAGGTCCGGTTGATGACGTCGCGCTGCTGCTCGGCAGTGAGCCGGACGAACGTCACCGCGTACCCGGAGACCCGGATGGTCAGCTGCGGGTAGTCCTCCGGATGGGCCATCGCGTCCTCGAGCGTGGCCTTGTCGAGGACGTTCACGTTGAGGTGGAACCCGCCCGAGCGGGCGTACCCGTCGAGCACCCCGACCAGGTTGGCGACCCGCTCGTCGCGGGTGTGCCCCAGCCCGTCCGGGGTCACGGTGGCGGTCAGCGAGATCCCGTCGCGGGCGCTGTCGTAGGGCAGCTTCGCCACCGACAGCGCGGCCGCCACCAGGCCGTGGTGGTCACGGCCGTTCATCGGGTTCGCACCCGGTGCGAACGGCTCGCCGGCGCGACGTCCGTCGGGCGTATTGCCCGTGTGGCGGCCGTAGACCACGTTGGAGGTGATGGTGAGTACGGACAGGGTCGGCTCCGCGCCACGGTAGGCGCGCTGGCGCTGGATGCGGTTCATCAGCGCCTCCACCAGCCACACCGCGATCCGGTCGACCCGGTCGTCGTTGTTGCCGAACGTCGGGAACTCCCCGTCGACCGCGTAGTCGGTGACCAGGCCCGTCTCGTCGCGCAGCACCTTGACCCGGGCGTACCGGATGGCCGACAGGCTGTCCACGGCCACCGACAGGCCGGCCAGGCCGGTCGCCAGGAACCGGTGCACCGGGTAGTCGTGCAGCGCCATCTCCAGACGCTCGTAGGCGTACTTGTCGTGCATGTAGTGGATGACGTTCAGGGCGTCCACGTACGTGCGGGCCAGCCAGTCCAGGGTGTGCTCGAAGGCCGTGACCACCTCGTCGTAGTCGAGGTACTCGCCCCCGACCGGCGGCGTGCGCGGGGCCACCTGCTCGCCGGTGAGCTCGTCGCGGCCGCCGTTGATGGCGTACAGGAGAGCCTTCGCGACGTTGGCCCGCGCGCCGAAGAACTGCATGTCGCGGCCGACCCGCATGGCCGACACGCAGCACGCGATCGCGGTGTCGTCGCTGAACCGCGGCCGGATCAGGTCGTCGGACTCGTACTGGATAGCGCTGGTGTCCAACGACACCTGGGCGCAGAAGTCCTTGAACCCCTGGGGCAGCTGCGGCGACCACAGCACGGTCAGGTTCGGCTCCGGCGCGGCGCCCAGGTTGTACAGGGTCTGCAGGAACCGGAAGCTCGTGCGGCTCACCAGCGTGCGGCCGTCGGCGCCCATGCCGCCCAGGCATTCGGTCACCCAGGTCGGGTCGCCGGAGAACAGCTCGTCGTACTCGGGGGTGCGCAGGAAGCGGATGATCCGCAGCTTGATGACGAAGTCGTCGACCAGCTCCTGCGCCTGCGCCTCGGTCAGCACGCCGTTGTCCAGGTCGCGCTCCAGGTAGACGTCGAGGAACGTGGAGACCCGGCCCAGCGACATGGCCGCGCCGTTCTGCTCCTTGGCCGCGCCGAGGTAGGCGAAGTAGAGCCACTGGATCGCCTCGCGGGCCGTCGTCGCGGGCCCTGAGATGTCGAAGCCGTACGACGCGGCCATCGTCTTCAGGTCGGCCAGCGCGCGCAGCTGCTCGGCGAGCTCCTCACGGTCGCGGATCACGTCCTCGACGGACGGTACGTCGTCGAGGCGGGCCCGGACCTCGCGCTTCTCGGCGATCAGGCGGTCCACGCCGTACAGGGCGACGCGGCGGTAATCGCCGATGATGCGGCCGCGCCCGTACGCGTCGGGCAGGCCCGTGATGATGTGCGACCTACGGGCCGCCAGGATCTCCGGCGTGTACGCGTCGAACACCCCCGCGTTGTGCGTCTTGCGGTGCTGGGTGAAGAACCCGCGCAGGATCGGGTCCAGGTCGTACCCGTAGGCCTTGAGGCTGGCCTCCACCATCCGCAGGCCGCCCGCGGGCATGATGGCCCGCTTCAGCGGCGCGTCCGTCTGCAGCCCGACGATCACCTCGTTGGCCTTGTCGATGTAGCCGGGCCCATGGGAGGTGATCGTCGACGGGGTGTACTTGTCGACGTCGTATACGCCGCGCGCCCGCTCCTCCGGGAACATCTCGCGCAGTCGGCGCCACAGCTCGGTCGTGCGCTCCGTGGGCCCGGCCAGGAACCCGGCGTCCCCCGCGTACGGACGGTGATTGGCCCGGATGAAGCCGGCCACGTCGATCGCGTCGCGCCAACCGGTCCCGGTGAAACCGCGCCAGGCGTTCGCTGTGTCCATGTTTCCTCCCTCACGCTCCTGTAGTCAGGGTCGTCTCGGGAGGAACGGCGCTGTAGGGGCGGAAGTCCCGCCCCTACCTGCTGGTCGTCCCCACCAGCTCGCGCGGGTGCGCCGGCTCCTCGCGCGGGATCGGGACCACCACCACCGGACACGTGGCCGCGCGTACGCACTCTTCAGAAACCGATCCGAGTACGGCCCGGAACAGGCGGTTGTGGCCGTGACTGCCGACCACCAGTAGATCCGCATCGGCCGCCGCTTTGGTGAGGACCCGCGCCGGCCGGCCCTCGACCGCCTCGAGCGCGAGCGGCACGGCTTCGTGTGTTTTTAGTGCGCGCACGGCGTCCGCAAGCGCCGCCTCGGCCTCCGCGCGCATCGCGTCGCGGCTCGGCCCGGACAGCAGCGCCGCCTCGGTGGGACCCCAGGTCCACGCGCTGACCGCCTGGACCGTGCCGCCCAGCCGGGCCGCCTGCTCGACCGCCCAGCGCAACGCCCGGCGGCCGCCCTCGGAGCCGTCGACGCCGGCGACAATCCGGTATGTGCTGCTCATCTGACCTGCTCCTTTCGGTCCTGGCGGGCGGGCGCGGAACGCCGCCCTGAACACGCCCCGCGCCCGCCGACCGCGCCGCGCCGGCCCTAACGATGCGATGTCGCGGTCACCCTCCAGTCAGCGCCTCCGCGCCGCGCTTCGTCAGGGCCGAAGGTCCCGGGTCGGGGCCGCGGATGGGCAGCCGCGCCGGGGTCGCACGGCACTACGCGGTCTGACGTTGCGGGAGTCAACTGAAGGTGTCACGGACAACGAAAGGATGTGACAGCAGTGACCGCGCTGCAGACCCCCCACATCGCGGTCGTCCACCGGACGACCGAGGCGGCCACGGTGAAGCCGGTCGCCGTCGAACGGAAGGCCACCCGGTTCGTCTTCGCGGGCCTCCGCATCGGCCTCGGCTGGATCTTCCTCTGGGCCTTCCTCGACAAGCTCTTCGGCCTCGGCCACGAGACCGCGGCGGCGAAGGCCTGGATCAACGGCGGCAGCCCGACCACGGGCTTCCTCAGCAAGGGCACGACCGGCCCGTTCGCCGACCTGTACCACGGCATCGCCGGCGCGGCCTGGGCCGACTGGCTGTTCATGGCCGGCCTGCTCGGCATCGGCGTCGCGCTCATCGCGGGCATCGGCCTACGCGTCGCGGCGGTCGCCGGCGGCCTCCTGATGGTTCTCATGTGGACCGCAGTCCTGCCGCCCGAGAACAACGTCTTCATGGACGACCACCTGATCTACGCCGGCGTCCTCGCGGCCCTGGCGCTGGTCAACGCAGGCGAGACGGTCGGCCTCGGCAAGCTGTGGGCCCGACTTCCCCTGGTGCAGCGGGCACCCTGGCTGAAGTAGCCACCGTCCGGGGGAAGGGGCGCGGCGCGAGCCGCGCCCCTTCCTGCCGCGCGCGGCTGGGTCCGTGCACGCCACGAACGCCTCGTGCCGAGACTGTTCGCGTTCCGCGCCGCCACATGCGCTCGCCTGGCGGGGTCGCGGGTCGCCGGGGTCGCCGGGGTCGCCAGGGTCGCCGGGGTCGCCGGGGTCGCCGGGGTCGCCGGGGTCGCCAACAGTGAACATGTGGCGAGGCTGGCAGCCCAGCACTCCGCCACATGTTCACATCTGGCGGGAGTCGGGCGGTGAGCGCTCGGCAGATGCGCACACTTGGCGAGTCCGGGAGAGCCGCAAGCCGCCAGATGTGAGCATCTGGCGAGGACAGAACGCCCCCGATCCGCCAGAAGTGAGCATGTGGCGGGTGGTGCCGGCGCTGACGTCGCCAACTGTGCGCATGTGGCGGCGCAGGGCGGTGGCGGCCTCGCCACATGTGCGCTTTAGCGGCCCCACGATCCCGCCCGCCCACAGATGTGCCCTTCTGGCGAGGCGTCGACCCCGGGAGCCGCCAAGAGTGTGCGCATGTGGCGGGCGGCGGCTGGCACCGGACTCCGGATGTCACCATGTGCCGAGGTAACGGTCGGGAGCAGGTCACCAGTGGTGGGTGGGCGGCCGGAGCGCGCGTGCTTCCGTCAGGCGGCGTCGGCGGTCAGGTGGGGGTGGGTCAGGTCCGTGAGGACCTCGGCGACCGGGCGGCGCGGGGTGGGGGTGCCGGGCACCCCGTACCCGGTGCGGAGCAGGATGCGGGGCGAGCCGCTGCGGCGCAGGCCCAGGCGGAGCTGCTCACGGATCGACGGCACGTCGATGGGCTGGGAGAACAGGGAGGTGCTCAGCCCGTTGCTGGTGGCGGTGAGCAGGACCCGCTGCAGGGCCTGCCCGGCGATCAGGTCGTCCGTCGGCAGTTCGCCGTGTCCGCCGAGCACCGCGACCAACGGGTCCGTCTCGAACGGGCGGGCGGCGGGCCGGGGCGGGCCGCCGAAGTCGCGGGTCACCAGCAGGTCGCCCGGGTCGGGTGCGGGGCCGCCGGCGCTGCTCGGCACGCCGTCGGCGTCGGTGTCGACCCGGCGGGTCCAGGTGGCCAGCTCGGCGCGGTACCCGTCGTCGTGGTTGAGGATGCCGTCGGCGACCCGGACCAGCTCCGCGACCATGTCCAGCGCGGGCGGGCCGATCATCAGGTCCAGCCAGGCGCCCTCCTCGCGGGCCGCCTGCACGAGCCGGGTACGCAGGTCGGGTGCCACGTACGTGGCGAGGAACGGCTGACGGTTGCTGTGCCGGCGGGCGATCGCGGCGTAG
This sequence comes from Luedemannella flava, assembly GCF_039528515.1. Lineage (NCBI taxonomy): Bacteria > Bacillati > Actinomycetota > Actinomycetes > Micromonosporales > Micromonosporaceae > Luedemannella > Luedemannella flava. The sequence continues at coordinate 28,702 of NZ_BAAALT010000141.1, read as the reverse complement.
AGGGTCTCCTCGCGCCAGGTCGGGCGGGTGCGCCCGGTGAGGTGCACGCGCGCCAGCAGCGCCGGATCGTCCCGGTCCGGCAGCAGCTCACACGACAGAGCGTGGCCGAGGTGGGCGAGGCCCAGCCGCAGGTTGAGCAGGGCCGCGCCGCAGGACAGCCGCAGCGCGCGCCCGTCCGGGTCGCTCACCGGGAGCTGCCGCGCGGGGTCGGCGTACAGGTCGACCCCACTGTCCCGCAGCCGGAAGAGCCACGGCTGGGTGTTGTGAATCGACGGCGCCCGCACGGCCGCGCTGATGGCCGTGATCAGGTCCGACCGTTCCGCGACAGAAATGGTCATCCCCTCACGATCCCCCGCCGGCGGCCGGCTGGTCAGGGCCGTTAGACCTGCCCGGGCGGGACCGTACGCACGATCGCGACGGGGCACTCCGCGTGGTGCGTCAGCGCCTGGCTGACGGAGCCCAGGAGCAGCCCGGTGAACCCGCCCCGGCCGCGCGAGCCGACCACGACGAGGGACGCGTGCGCGCTGGTCTCGATCAGTTCCGCCTCCGCGTCGGCCCCGTGGGTGAGCCGGGTCTCGACGGCCACGTCCGGATACCGCGCCGACCAGCCGGCGACGGCCTCCGCGACGATCCGGCCGGCCTCCGCCTCCAGCTCGGCCGGGTCGACCTGCCACGGGTCGCCGGGCGTGATCCCGTCGAACGCGGGCGCCCACCACACGTGCTGCACGACGAGCGGCACCCGCCGGGAGGCCGCCTCGGCGAACGCGAACCCGACGGCGCCCTCGCTGACCGCCGACCCGTCGACGCCCACGACCACGGGCAGCCCGGGGTGGGGACGCTTGTCGGGGTCCGCGGGGCGGACGACGATCACGGGCCCGTACGCGTGGGCGCACAGTTGGGCGCCGACCGAGCCGAGCAGCAGCCCGGCGAAACCGCCCCGGCCGCGGCAGCCGACGATCACGACGTGGGCGGTGCGGCTGGCGTCGGCGAGGGCGCTGGCCGGGTGGCCGAGCTCGACCTTGGTGGTGACCGTGAGCCCGGGATGGTCGCTGCGCACCTCGGTGGCGATGTCGGTCATCATGTCCGTCAGCGAAGCCCGCCAGTCGTCGACGTTCATCGCGTACGGGATGAGGCCGGTCGCCCGCGTGGGCTGGAGGGCGTGCAGCAGGCACAGGGGCAGGCCCAGCCGGGCGGCGGTGTCGGCGGCCAGCGCGATGGCGGCTTCGCCGGACGGCCCGCCGTCGACGCCGACGACGACGCCGGTGAACGCTTCGGACATCACGTGCTCCTCTCGTGCGTCCCCTACCGTCGCAACGACCGGGCGGGCGGCACAGAGTCACAGGTCCCGAAATCTAGAGGGGCACCGACCAGCACAGGCTCGTCCCGTCGCCGGGCGCCGACGTCACCGTGAACTCGCCGCCGCGCCGCTCGGCGCGTTGGCGCAGGTTGTGCAGGCCGCTGCGCTCGTCCACCTCGGCGATGCCCACGCCGTCGTCGGTGACGGTGAGAACGGCGCGTCCCGGGCGTACATCGAGATGGATTTTCACGTGGCTGGCGCGGGCGTGTTTCACCGCGTTGGACAGCCCTTCGCGCAGCGCCGCGAGCAGATCGGGGCGCACCTCGTCGGGCACGGCGCTGTCGATCGGGCCGTCGAGCACCAGCTCGGGACGGAAGCCGAGGCCGGCCGCCGCCGAGTCGACCTGGGCGCGGACCTCGGCCCGCAGGTCGGCCGGGGCGGGCGAGCGCAGCTCGAAGATCGCGGACCGGATGTCGCGGATGGTGGTGTCCAGGTCGTCCACGGCGGCGCTGATCCGGGTGCCGACCTCGGGCCGGGCCAGCCGGGCCGCCGACTGCAGCTGCAGGCCCGTGGCGAACAGCCGCTGGATCACGACGTCGTGCAGGTCGCGGGCGATGCGTTCGCGGTCCTCCAGGACCACCAGCATCTCGCGCTCCTCGTGCGCCCGGGCCCGTTCCAGGGCCAGCGCGGCCTGGTCGGCGAACGTGACGAGCAGCGTCGGGTCGACCTCGGCGTCCAGGGCCGCGCCGCCGGGGGCGTGCGCGACGGCGAGGACGCCGAGCACGCTGCCGCCGACGGCCAACGGCGCGAGCAGCGCCTCGCCGCTCTGCACCGGCTCGGGCCACTCGGCGGCCTCGGCGAGGTTCGGCACGACCACGTGCCGGCGCCCGCCCAGGACCTCCTCGAAGACCGTCCCGGCCACGGTCAGCTCCGCGCCGGCCAGGTCGGCGTCGGCCGGATCCGCGACCTCGACGGTCAGCTCGTCGCCGTCGTCGTTCGCGAGCAGGATGAGCACCCGCTCGGCGCCGGAGACCTCCCGCGCGCGGCGGGCCACGAGGCGCAGCGCGTCCGTGCGGCGCACGTCGCCCAGGAGCAGGTTGGTGATCTCTGCAGTGGCCTCCAGCCAGCGCTGGCGCCGCCGGGTCGAGGCGTACAGGCGGGCGTTCTCGATCGCCACGCCGGCCGCCGCCGCGAGCGCGATGACGATCTGCTCGTCGTCCTCGGTGAACTCGTCGGCGTCGCGCTTCTCGGTCAGGTACAGGTTGCCGAACACCTGGTCGCGGATGCGCACGGGCACGCCCAGGAAGCTACGCATCACGGGATGATTCGGCGGGAAACCGTACGACATGGGGTGTTGGCTGATGTCCGCGAGCCGCACCGGCTTCGGGTCGGTGATCAACAATCCGAGTACGCCGCGACCGGTCGGCAGATCGCCGATGCGCTGGTGCTCCTCGGCCGTCACGCCGTCGGTGATGAACTCGACCAGCCTCCGGTCGGGCCCGATCACGCCCAGCGCCCCGTAGCGGGCGTCCACGAGCCGGCACGCGGCGATCGCGATGCGCTGCAGGGTGCTGCGCAGGTCGAGGTCGCTGCCGATGCCCACGACGGCCTCCAGCAGCGCGGACAGGCGCTCCCGGCCGGCCATCACCTCGCCGACGCGGGCGAGCAGCTCCTGGAGCAGTTCATCGAGGCGGACCCGGGAGAGCGCGCCGAACGGGGGCGCGTTCCAGAAGTCGTCGGGCTGAGCGGGTGCGGCCACGCCCGGATCATAGCGAGCGGCCGACGGGCGAGAGACGTGAGAACGTCAGAAGAAATCCAGATGGTGCGATGCGTCAATACACTGATCACCGAAAGGAGTCAGTGCATGCGCAGAGTCATCCGCGGGCTGATCGTCGTCCCCCTTGTCACGATCATTGTCAGTCTCTTCCACGCACCCGCCGCCCACGCCGGGATCTGGCAGTTGAACGACGGGTTCGAGTACAACCCCACCGCCACCTGGGCGTGTTGGCACACCATCGACGACCCCGAGTACGTCAACGGTTGCCGCCTCCCGTACCTCGACGCGCCCAACCCGCACGGCGGGACCACGACCTCGTGGATCCAGGGCCACTCCGGATGGTCCGACATCGGCCGGACCGTGAGCATCACCCCGTACAGGGCGGGCCGCACGATGACGTGCGCCGCCCAGATCTACGGCCGGATGATCACCGGCGGCACACAGCTGAACGGGCAGCTCCAGGTGATCGACTCGGCGACGTGGCGGTACACCTCCATCAAGAAGTTCACCCTCACCAAGGCCAACGATCTGCTGAAATGGCGGGCCATCACCACGGCGTCGTGGGTGCCGGCGGGCAAGGACGTGTACATCCGCATCGGCATCGACGGCGAGAACATCGATAACCAGGTGGACGCGCTCGAACTGGACGACCTCATCGTCCAGTGTCAGTACACCTGATACAGGTCCCGCGAGGCGCCCACCGGCGCCCCGCGGGTTCAGGCGGAGCGCCAGGAGTGGCGGGGCTCGTAGCCGAGCAGGCGGCGCGCCTTGTCGATGGACAGCAGCGTCTCGTGCGTGCCCAGCTCGCGGGTGACCGGGACGTCGGGGAACACGGTTCTGGCCAGCTCGGCGGTCGGCCGGCTCATCACCGTGTCGGCGTTGGCGATGAGGAAGATCTCCAGGCCCGTCGCGGCGTACTCCAATGACCTGCGGACGGCCTGGGCCCCGTCGCGGGCGTCGATGTACCCCCACAGGTTCCAGCGGCGCAGGGCCGGGTCGGCGTCGAACGCCGGGAAGCCCGCGTAGTCGTGCGGCTCCATCACGTTCGAGAAGCGCAGGCCGATCGCCTTGAGCCGCGGTTGCCAGCGGCAGAACTGCGCCGCGAGCTGCTCCTCCAGGTGCTTGGCCAGGGCGTACGACGTCTCGGGGCGGGCCGGGTAGTCCTCGTCCACCGGCAGGTACGGCGGCGGGGTGTCGAACGGCAGGCCGAGCAGCGTCTCGCTGGACGCCCAGACGAGGTTCGTGATCCCGGCCGCGCACGCGGCGGCGAACACGTTGTACGTCGCGGCGATGTTGTTGTGGAACGTCGCCGCGTTCGTCGCGACGCCCGGTCCGGGGATTGCCGCCAGGTGCACGACCGCGTCCACGCCCCGGTAGCGGCTGTCGATCGCGCCGAGCACCTCGACGACCTGCCCGTAGTCGGTCAGGTCCGCGCGGGTGTGCGGGCAGGTCGGCTCGCGCGGCGCCACGGCGTCGACATTCACCACGTCGTAGGAGTGCCCGACGAGTTCCGCGACGACCGCCCGCCCGAGCTTCCCGCTCCCACCCGTGACCACGACTCTGCTCATGGCCCGATCCTCCCCCACCTGGCCGCCGCATCAGGGACAGTTCAAAGATTCGAGTCGATGTAGGGTCGTCGGCATGCCGACCGCCCCCACCGCGCGACTCGCCCGTCGTCTGGCCGTCTGTCTCGTGGTCCTGGCGGCCGCGCTCGCGCCCGCCGCGCCCGCCGCCGCGGCCACCGGCTGCACCAGGACGTCCAACCACGCCGGCTACGCGACCTACAACTGCTACATGTACAAGACGTCCACGCACTCGTGGGACATGTGGCAGAACTCGACCAGGCTGCAGATCATCGACAACCTGAGCGGGGTTCTCTACGCGGGCACCAGCTGGTTCGTGTGCCAACGGACGTTCGGGGTCACGTTCCAGACCGGCAACGCGGTGAACAACTACTGGGCGTACACGTTGTCGGACACCGGCCGCTGGGGCTGGATCAACGCGATCTATATCTCCGGCGGCGACAACTACGGGCCTGTTCCGGGCCTGCCGAAGTGCGCGTCCGCGTTCGGCTCCACCAGCACGAACCCGCACACCGGCGGCGCGTACAACTACATCGACACGTCGCCCAACGACGCCGCGCTCACCACCGTCAAGTGGCCCCTCGTCATCTGGGGCTGACCTCGAACACCGCGCCGGGGGTCATGCCCAGACCGCCCAGGCAGTGCACCAGGATCGTGTACTCGTCGGCGGGGATCGGCACGGCGTCGCGGTTCCAGTCCTTGGTGACGGCGGGGTCGCGGCTGTGCTCCGCCATCGCTTTCGCCGAGCACACCGCCTGGATGTCGGCGCGCTCCATGAGGTGGCTGAGGTCGCGGTCGGTGCGCGCGTCGGCGGGCAGTTTGACGGCCGCGAACGTCTCCCAGTAGTGCGACTGGGTGCACGGCAGAGGGCGGGGCGGGGTGAGCTTGTCGCCGTGCTGCACGCTGCCGTGCCAGCACATCGGCTCATTGGGGCACAGCACGCCGCCGCACGCCACGAAACCGTCCGGGATCTCCGCCTTCCTGGCGCCGGTGCCATTGTTGGTGTTGGTGTTGGTGCCGCCGCCAGGGTCGGTGCCGCCGGGCAGCTTCTGCCACACGACGGAGCCGGCTCCGGCCAGCAGCACCGTGACGACCGCCGCCGCGATACCGATCACCAGTCCGCGCCGGCGGGGTGGTGCCGCCGGTCCCGGCTGGCCGACGCCCGGCACCACGATGCGACCCGAGGTCGGGGCGATCACCGCGCGGCCTGAGGTGGGATCGGCACCGGCAACGCCGCGTCGGCCCGTGGCGGCCGCGAGCTCGGCGGCCGACGCCCAGCGCAGCGACGGGTCGGGCGCCAGGGCCCGCTCGACCACCGCCACGACGTCCGGCGGGAACTCCGGGCCGAGCCGCGGGGGCGGCTGGTTCACCCGCTGCATGGCGACCGCGAACGGGTTGTCGCCGGCGAACGGACGCGTCCCGGTCAGGCACTCGTACGCCACGAGGCCCAGGGCGTACACGTCGCTGCGCGGCGAGGCGGCCTGACCCAGGACCTGCTCGGGCGCCAGGTAGGCCGGGGTGCCGAGGATCGCGCCCGAGGCGGTCAGCGCCGTGCCGGCCGTGCCCAGCGCGATGCCGAAGTCGGCCAGCACCAGCGACCCGTCGGGGCGCACCAGCAGGTTGCCGGGCTTCACGTCACGGTGCACGATGCCCCGGTCGTGCACCGCCTGCAGCGCCCGCGCCGCCTGCCCGACCAGGTCCATCGTGGCCTCGGGCGCGAGCCGGCCGACCCGCGCGAGGACCCGCGACAACGGCTCGCCCTGGACATACTCCATCACCAGGTACGCGCTGGTCGCGTCGCCGTAGAAGTCGTGGATCGCCACGACCCCGGAGTGCTGGACGCTGGCCATGGCCCGCGCCTCGGCGAGGAACCGGCGCAGGAAGTCCGGCTCGGCGAGCAGGGTCGGCAGGATCAGCTTCACCGCCACCGCGCGGCCGAGCAGCTCGTCCGTGGCGGCCCACACCTCACCCATACCGCCCGCGCCGAGCCGCTCACGCAGGACGTACCGATCCGCCAACACCGTCGCGCCAGAAGGCATGCGACGCACCTTATCGGCCTGGGGCGACATGGCCCGCGCCGGCGGGCAACCTCACCCACGGCCCGGCTCGTATCTCCGGCGACCGATTCCCAAAGGGAGACGCCCATGTCGAGACAGCGGGAGTTCGACGAGTTCGTGCTGACGCGGTCACCGCGGCTGTCACGGACCGCCTATCTGCTCACCCGTGACTGGGTCGCTGCCGAGGACCTGCTGCAGACCGCGCTCGCCAAAGCCTGGTTCGCCTGGCCCCGCATGAACGGCGACCCCGAACCCTACGTGCGCCGCATCCTCGCCAACACCTACGCGTCCCGGTGGCGACGACGATGGACCGGCGAGCACCCGAGGGCACAACTGCCCGACGGTGGCCGACAGCCGGCCGACGCACGCGACGAGTTGTGGCGCTCGCTGGGACGGCTGCCCAGGCGGCAACGCCTCGTGCTCGTCCTGCGCTACTTCGAGGACCTCAGCGAGAAGGAGGCCGCCGAGATCATGCGCTGCTCCGTCGGCAGGGTCCGGAGCCAGACCGCCAAGGCACTGGCCAAACTCAACCTCGACAGAACCCCCGGGGTGTACGCATGAACACACCGCTACGTGAGTTGTTCGAGGACCTGGCCGCCGCGCCGCCCACATCGATGCCACAGGCCGCCCGCCTCACCGACGTCCACCGCCGCATCTCGCGTACGCGCCGCCGGCGGGCGCTGGCCGCCACCGCGACGGTGACGGCCGTGGTGCTGGCGATCGGGGGCACGACCGCCGTCCTGCGTGACACCGCCGCGCCGCCGGTAACGCCGGCGGCGACGCCTACGCCGAGTCCATCGCCCTCCCTCAAGACAATCGGCGGAGTCCCCGAGTACGTGGCGGGCGTACGGATCTTCGCGGGGGCGACGGCGGAGTTCCCGGACAATACGGTCACCGTGCGGTTCACCCCGACGTCGAAGCGCCTGGCGATCGTCGTGCGCTGCAGCGACAACGCGATCAGAGGGGAGCTGTCCTATTCAGGCAAGGGCCCCAGGTTCGCCCATTGCGGGACGGTGAGCGCCGTCGACGATCTCTCGGAAGTCAATCTGGAGGTCGGCAAGCCAGCGACCGTGACCTTCACCGCCACCATGCTGCTCCGGCTAGCGGGCAGGCACCACGACTCGCTGCCGTTGCCGGCGCGGGGCGGTATCTCGCTGGCCGTGGGCGTGCCGGTCGCATTCGGGGACTTCCCGCTGCCGCCACGACCAGCCACCCTGCCCGCGTTGCCCGGGCCACCACCGGGGTGGTCGGTGGTGAAGACGGTCCGCAACGCGCCGGGCGACCCGCTGACCCCGGTCACGGTCGAACTTCCGTGGAAACCGCAGGACCTGAACTTCATCGTGCACCTGCAGACACCCGGCACGGTGCGGGTGTCGCTGACCGGCAAGGAGTTCCTCACCTGCGTGAAGTGGGACTTCGAGCCCGGAATGGCCGACCCGACGCAGCCCGACGTTCCCGACAGCTGCACGGAGGAACGCCTCCTCGGCCCAGCGGACAAACCGCGTTCCAACACACTGGCGATCACCGTGAGACCCGAGCATGTGACCGGCGACTGGGTCGTCTTCATCAGCTCGGACGCCTCGCTCGTGGGCGGACCTCATGGCTGATCGTCATTGCCGACGGGCAACCTCGCCCAGGGGCCGGCACGTACCTTGTTCAACCGATTCGCAGGGGAGGCGCGTGTGTCGAGACAGCACGAGTTCGACGAGTTCGTACTGACGCGGTCACCGCGGCTGCTCCGCACCGCCTACCTGCTCACCCGGGACTGGGCCAGTGCGGAGGACCTGCTGCAGACCGCGCTAGCCAAGGCCTGGTTCGCCTGGCCCCGCATGAACGGCGACCCCGAACCGTACGTGCGCCGCATCCTCGCCAACACCTACGCCTCCTGGTGGCGACGACGATGGAACGGCGAGCACCCGACCGCGGACCTGCCCGAAAGGCCACCACATCTCACCGAACCGCAGGCGGCCGTCGACGCCCGCGACGAACTGTGGCGCTCGCTGGGACGGCTACCCAAGCGGCAACGCCTCGTGCTGGTCCTCCGCTACTTCGAGGACCTCAGCGAACGGGAAACCGCCGAGATCATGCACTGCTCGGTGGGCACGATCAAGAGCCAGACCGCCAAAGCGCTGGCCAAACTCCGCCTCGACAAGACGTTGGGGGTGTACGCATGAGCGAGCGACAGCGAGCGAATCATCGGCACGGTTGGACCTCATGTCGACTCCGGAGCGCAGCGGAGGTGGCGGCATGAGCGAGCGTCTCCTGCGTGAAGTATTCGAGGACCACTCGGCCACGCCGCCGGCCTCGATGCCGCAGACGGTCCGGCTCACCGATGTTCACCGCCGGATCGCGCGCACGCGCCGCCGACGGACCTTGGCCGCGACCGCGACGGTAGCGGCCGCGATCCTCGCGATCGCGGGCGGCGCGGTGGCCCTGCGCGGTCCGTCCGCGCTACCGATGCCCCCGACGGCGACCACAGAGCCGAGCCCGTCGCCGACCGCGAAAACGTTCGCGGGCATTCCTGAGTACGTCGAAGGCGCCCGTGTGTTCGCAGCGGCCTCGGGCGAGTTGCCCACAACGTCGGTGAAGCTCCGATTCACCCCGACCTCGAAGCGCCTGGCCATCATTGTCCGGTGCAGTGTGCCCGGCATCGGGGCGGGGATTGAGCTGCCGAACAGCGCCGGCATCCTGGGCGTCGCCTGTGGCGCGGACGTCGTCCTCGACAACGTGAAGTACCACGGCATGAAGGTCGGCGAGCCGGTCACGCTCACGCTCAAGGTCGGCCCCACGAGCGAGCGCACGGAGACGACGATTCGCCAACTGCCGTTGCCGGAGAGCGGCACGTTTTCACTGGGTGTGGGCTTGCCGGTCGCGTTCGAGGACTTCCCGCTGCCGCCGCGTCCGGACACGCTGCCCGCCCTGCCCGGGGCGCGGCCGAACACGAAGGCGAAGGTGGTGAAGATCGTCCGCAACGACCCGGCGGACCCGCGGGCGCCGGTCACGGTCACGATTCCCTGGGCGGCGAACCTGAACTTCGACGTGCACCAGCAGACGCCCGGCACCGTGCACGTGTCGCTGGACGGCAAGGAGTTCATGGCCTGCGAGAAATGGGACTACGCGCCGAGATCGGCGCAGCTGACCGAGAAGGACTTCAGCGACGGTTGCGGCGAGGAGCGGGTCCTCGGCGACACGGACAAGCCCGGTCGCCCGGGCGACACCCTCACGGTGAGGGTGCGACCCGAGCACGTCACGGGCGACTGGGAGGTCATCATCCTGGACTTCGGCAACCCCTAGCCGGTTCCACCGCTCACTCCCAGTCAATCTTGGGACGAAACCCGTGGCTATCCGCGGATTTCGTCCCAAGATTGATTATGGAGATCGTTTCCGAGCGCCTCGGCGACCGCCCGCTCGTCATCGCTCAACCGCGCCGCCGTGAGGAGCACGCGAGCGCCCTCGTAGTCTCCCAGGCGCCCCGCGGCGAACGCCGCCGTTACGGCAGGCTGCGGACCATGGTGGTACGGGTTGTCCGCCTGTTCCCGCGCAGCCGCCAGCAGTCCTTCCGGTGACGCGGTCGTGGCCCAGAACGCCTCGACCCGATCGCGGACGACCGCCCAGATGGCGTTGATGTCGTCCGCGACGGCAACCGGACCGTTGGACGTGTGGACGCCGCCGTCGATCGGCCAGGGGTCGCGGCCGGGCTCGATCTCCCGACCGCACGTCCACAGCACGGCTGTTGCCTGCTTGAGGGTCCGCGCCCAGCGCACCTTCGGGGTGAGCGCCACCGGCACGTAGCTGGCCGATGTGCCCCAGGCGACCTGGACCGACCCGCCCTTCATCGACCGGAACCAGAGCACGCTCACGTGCTCGTGGTCGCGGCGGCGTGCCCACGTGCGCGGCCCGATCGCCGTCAGGCCCAGCCCGACCGGGTCGACAACGCTCGTGAGGATCTCGTACACCTGCGGCTTCGGTACCAGAGCGCGGCCGTAACGCTCGCGGCGCGCCGCGAAGTGGCGGAGCCGGCGGCGCTGTTCCATCGTCGGCGCCGTCACCCACTCCGCGAGAGCCTGGAGATCCACCGCGCCACTCTGACCTGACCAGCGCCCTGAGGACAAGGGGCCGTGGCCGAATCTGTGGGGTATTCGGCGTTGCTGCCATCGTGGCGGCGGCCAAGACTGGAGGCGTGGCAGCGCGGCAGGTGGTGGTCGTCGGGTACGACGGGGTGCAGGGGTTGGACCTGACCGGCCCTATGGACGTCTTCGCGGGCGCGCAGCAGTGGGTGGCCCGGACGGGGTCGGAGGACCGGGGCTACCGGGTCGTCGTCGCCAGCGTCGACGGGGCACCGTTCCGCACCACCGCGGGGCTGACCGTCCTGCCCGAGGTCACCCTCGACGAGGTCGCCGGGCCGATCGACACGCTCGTCGTGCCGGGCTCCGAAATCACCGTTGTCGAGGCGTACCCGGTGGAGCTTGTGGCCTGGCTCCGGCGGCGGGCGGGGCGCGCGCGGAGGGTGACCAGCGTGTGCACCGGCGCGTTCCTGCTGGCCGAGGCCGGGTTGCTGGACGGGCGGCGGGCGACGACCCACTGGGCGGCGGGCGACCGGATGGCGCGGCGGTATCCGGCGGTGACCGTCGAGACCGACCCGATCTACGTGCGGGACGGGGACGTGGTCACGTCGGCGGGCGTGACCGCCGGGATCGACCTGGCGCTCGCGCTCGTCGAGGACGACCTGGGCCGGGAGGCGGCGCTGACCATCGCCCGCTGGCTGGTGATGTTCCTGCACCGGCCCGGCAACCAGGCGCAGTTCAGCGCGCAGCTGGCCAGCCGGTACGCCGACCACGAGCCGATCCGGGACCTGCAGCACTGGCTGGGCGACAACTTCGGCGCGGAGCTGACGGTCGACGCGATGGCGCGGCGGGCGCGGATGAGTCCCCGGCACTTCGCGCGCACGTTCACCCACCAGGTGGGCGTGGCGCCCGGGCGGTACCTGCAGCAGGTGCGGCTGGAGGCGGCGCGGCGGCGGCTGGAGGAGTCGGACACGCCCGCCGAGCACGTGGCGGCCGCGTGCGGCTTCGGCAGCGCGGAGACGATGCGCCGCGTGTTTGTCCAGGTCCTGGGCATGCCGCCCGCCGAGTACCGGCGGCGGTTCCGAACCACGTGAGGAGAACCTTTGTGGACATCGCGATCCTGCTCTACGACAAGCTGACCGCCCTGGACGCCGTCGGGCCGTATGAGGTGCTCAGCCGGATGCCCGGCGCGACGGTGCGGTTCGTCGCCCGCGAGGCGGGGCCGATCCGGGCCGACGCGGGCCTGGGGCTGCACGCCGACCTGGCGTTCGCCGACCTGCCGCACCCCGACATCGTCCTGGTGCCCGGCAGCAGCGACCCGACCGGCGCGCTGTCCGACCCCGCCACGCTCGACTGGGTGCGGACGGCGCACGCGACCGCGACCTGGACGTTGTCGGTGTGCAGCGGGTCGCTCATCCTCGCGGCGGCCGGGGTCCTCGCCGGGCGCCGGGCGACCAGCCACTGGGCCTGCATGGAGCTGCTGGGGGCCATGGGCGCCACGCCGGTCGAGGAGCGCGTCGTGACGGACGGGAACGTCGTCACCGCGGCCGGGGTCAGCGCCGGCATCGACCTCGCGCTGCGGTTCGTGGCCAGGCTGCACGGCGACGACACCGCCCGCGCGGCGCAACTCGCCATCGAGTACGACCCGGACCCGCCGTTCGACGTGCCGTCCTACCCGGCGGACGAGCCGCTGCGGCAGGCGGCCGTCGCGCTCATCGGCGGCGCGGCCGCCTGAACGCGCGAGGGGGGTCCCGCGCCGGACCCCCCTCGCGGTTAACGATCTCAGGCGGAGGCGACGGGAGCGCTCGGCTGCGCCGACTCCTCGTCCTTGCCGCGGGCGCCGACGATGATGCGCACGATGCCGGCGATGGCCAGCACGCCGCCGATGCCGGTCAGCGCGTAGCCGCCGAGCTTCTGGTTCTTGAGCGTCTCCTCGGTGGTGCTCTCACCGGTCTCGACGCCGGCGCGCGAGGTCACACAGACGTCACCGGCCTGCATGACCTCGCCACCACAGGTCGCCTTGTCCTGGTTGAGCAGGTAGACACCCGCGCCGACCATGATGAGACCGAGAATCAGCATGCCGAACTTGTTCTTGGCGATGCCCCAGATGAACATGTGGGTTCCCCCCGAATCAGCAGGAATGAAGCCCACGCAGGCTAGTGGCGCTGTTAACACTGCGGCCATCGTCTATTCAGCTGATCTCCAGGAAACACGGAGCACCAGCCGGTGATCTGATAATCAGATAGAATGGCGGCTGTGCGAACCATCTCGGCTACCGAAGCCTCGCGACGGTTCTCCGACCTTCTCGACGCCATCGAGCGGGGTGAGTCCGTCACAGTGACGCGCGGCAACCGGCCGATCGCCGAGATCCGCCCGGCGCGCCAACGCACCGGCCGCGACCTGCGCGCCGCACTGGCCGAGATCGCCCCTCCGGATGAGCAGTTCGAGGCGACCATCGCTGACGCCCTCACGCACGTCACCGACGACCAGGCGGATCCGTGGGCCGGCGCCTGATCCTCGACACGAACATTCTCATCGCCTACGAACGCGGCACCATCGACCGCGGCGCGCTCGACAACGACGAACTCGCGGTGTCGGCAGTGTCGATCGCGGAATACCGGGTCGGCATCGAACTGGCCGACTCGGCACAACGCGCGGCGGACCGGGCCCGCGCGCTCGCCGCGATCGTTTCTGCGGTCGAGGTGCTTGAGTACACAGAGGCGACGGCCGCACACCACGCCCGCCTCATCGCGCATGTCCGCAGGGCCGGCACGCCTCGCGGCGCGCATGACCTGATCATCGCGGCGCACGCGTCGGAGTCGGGTCGCATCGTTCTCAGCCGGGACGCCGCAGCCCGGTTCGGTGACCTTCCGGGTGTCGCGGCCGCGCAACCCTGATCACGCGCGGACACCCGCGCCCTCGTCGAGGACCGGGCCGACCCAGCCCGCGCCGTTGTCGAGCTGGAAGTCCAGGTTCATCGCCGCGCTGATCAGCGCCAGGTGGCTGAACGCCTGCGGGAAGTTGCCGATCTGCTCGCCGGTCGGCGCGATCTCCTCGGAGTACAGGCCGAGGTGGTTGCTGTAGGTCAGCATCTTCTCGAAGGTGAGCCGGGCGTCGTCGAGGCGCCCCGAGCGGGCCAGCGCGTCCACGTACCAGAACGAACAGATCGTGAACGTGCCCTCCGAGCCGCGCAGCCCGTCCGGCGACGCCACCGGGTCGTACCGGTAGACGAGGCTGTCCGACACCAGTTCGCCGTCCATCGCGCGCAGCGTCGACTGCCACAGCGGGTCGTTCGGCGCGATGAACCCCACCAACGGCATGTACAACAACGACGCGTCGAGTACGTCCGTGTCGTAGTGCTGGACGAACGCCTCCCGCTCCGGATGGAACCCGCGCGCCATGACCTGCTCGTACACGGCGTCGCGGGCGCCCGTCCAGCGGGTCAGGTCCGCCGGCCGGCCCCGGCCCCGCGCCAGCCGGATCGCCCGGTCGAACGCCACCCAGCTCATCAGGCGGCCGTACGTGAAGTCCTGCCGGCCGCCGCGGGTCTCCCAGATGCCGTCGTCGGGCCGGTCCCAGTTGTCGACGAGCCAGTCCATGAGCGTCCGGATGTTCGACCAGGCGTCGTGCGACATGCGCAACTGGTGGCTGTCGGCCAGGTACACCGAGTCGAGCGCCTCGCCGTAGATGTCCAGTTGAAGCTGGCCGGCCGCGCCGTTGCCGATGCGGACAGGCCGTGAGCCGCGGTAGCCGTCAAGGTGGTCGAGGGTCTCCTCGGCCAGGTCCGGCGACCCGTCGATCCGGTACATGATCTGCAGCGGGCCGGACCCGCCGGCCGCGTCGCGGACCCGGTCGTTGAGCCAGCGCAGGAAGGCCTCCGCCTCGTCGGTGAAACCCAGACCCAGGAGGGCGTACACCGAGAACGACGCGTCGCGGACCCAGGTGAACCGGTAGTCCCAGTTGCGCTCACCGCCGATCTGCTCCGGCAGGCCCGCGGTCGGCGCGGCCACCAGCGCGCCCGTCGGGGCGTACGTCATGAGCTTGAGGGTCATCGCGGCGCGCTCGACCATCTCCCGCCACCGGCCCCGGTACCGCGACCGGCCGATCCACGCCCGCCAGAAGTCGCGGGTCTCGGAGAACAGGCGCAGCAGCTCGTCCGGCGCGACGGCCCGGGCCGGCCCCGACGTGTTGGTCTCCAGGAGCACACCCCCGACATCGCCGGCGTTCAGGGTGGCGCGGGCGCGTAGGCCGTACTCGGTGCGTTGAAGGTCTTCGGGGCGGATCAGGCGACGGTCGACGCGGCAGGGGCTCACGGTCAGCGTCATCGTCGGGGAGCGGAACGTCGCGCCATCCTCGTTCAGGTCGATCTCGGCGCGGTCGCGGCCGTAGTTGAAGCGCGGCTCGCATTCCAGCCGGAAGCGCATCTGGCCACGCACGACCCGCACCATGCGGACCAGGCGGTGGCGGTCGGTGGCCCGCTCGCCGGCGATGGGCATGAAGTCGACGACCTCACCGACGCCGTCCGTACTCATGAACCTGGTGATCAGGATGGGCGTGCCGGGCAGGTAGAGCTGCTTGGTCACGTAGTCGACGCCCTCGGGCGCGATCCGGAACGCACCGCCGGCCTGTTGGTCGAGCAGCGCGGCGAAGATGCTCGGCGAGTCGAACCGCGGCGCGCAGAACCAGTCGATGGTCCCATCGGTCGCGACGAGCGCGGCGGTCTGCAGATCACCGATCAGCCCATGATCGCCAATAGCCGGATAAGAGTTCATTGGCCACCCCCGTCAGCGCCTGGTGTGCCCTAAGGATCACCCCTCAACGGCCGGACTGTGGCGGGAATGCGCCCCTATGGGGCCCCCAGGGGGCACTTCCCGCCGCACTACGCGCTGGCTGCGGCTGCACCCCGGCGGCGGCTACCTGGTGTGGAAGCCCGCTGGTGGCGTGAGCGACGCCGCGAACTTCAGCAACCACCTGGCAGGTTGATACGGAAAGCCATCCGACGTCGAAACATCAGTGTCAACTAAGGAGTTGATAGCCGAGAGTTTTGGCTTTCCGTCCGTCACCGCAACGAAGTTCCAGGAATCACCCTTCCGGAACAGGCAGGGGCGAAGGCCAACGGCGGACCTGCCCTCGTCGACCCTGACGATCGTGTAGTCCGGGTGCGAGGAGTTCATAACGTCGAGCAGCGTGCAGTTCAGCTCGACATAAAAGGGTTCGCCATCGTGAAAGTGGGCCGACGCAGCGTCTGCGGGGCCGCCGTTCTCCAGGACGACGATGGTTACGTACGGGTCGTCAACCACTACGTCCTGGAAAGTCACCTTCAATACGTTTTTCGCAATACCGCTGAACGATTTGGAGGGCATCAACGAGGCGCTGGTGTAGGTGAGGAACAGCCGCCTTCGGCGCGTTCCCCATCTCCGGGCGGCCAGGACGCCAACGACGATCGCGACAACCCCTACAGCGACACCGACTGCGCTCAGCTTCTGGTCTGCGGTCATAAGACGAGTCTGGTGCACAAGACCAAACGACGGCTTGCGGCCGGGTCAGCCGTTGCGGACGGCGACCGTGCACAGCGTGACGCCCTGGATGGCCTCGGTGTGGATCACCCGGTACTCCGGGCCGGGCATGTTGGGCCAGTTCTTGACGACGAAGTCCGGCGTGTCGGAGCTGGTGAAGTTGTTTTCCGGCAGCCCCCATACGGCGGCCTGGACCGCGTCCACGCTCGGTTGTGGGTTGTCGGAGTATTCCTTGTGGTGGGCGATCAGCCACTCGAGCGCCGGGCTCTCGCACGCGAGCCAGTAGTCCGTCTCGAAGTCCTCGTGCGCGCCGAGGTAGCCGCCGACGACGGGGCTGAAGTACATGTACTGGTACGGATGCAGGCGCACGGCCGACACGACGACCTCGGCCTGGCTGGCCACCAGCACGACGGCGGCGGCGATGAAGGCGGCCCGCCGGCCGTGGCGGTGCAGCGCCCGCATGGTCCGCACCGCGGCGTACGCCGCGAGCAGGACGAGGAACGCGGCGACGTACAGGGTGTGCCGGAACCCGTTCAGCATGGTCGGGCGGGTGATGACGATGGTGGCGATGGTGATCACGGGCAGCGCCGCGATGACGAGCAGGCGCGCGTCCACCCGACGCCGCAGGAGGTCGGCGACGATGAACCCGAGGCCGAGGACGCACAGCACGATGGTCGGCAGCGGTGAGCCGATCACCAACCACACCGGCAGGTAGTGCCACGGCAGTTCGGTCGCCCCGTCGAGGCCCTGGCCCATGTACAGGACGTCGCCGGTCCAGTCGTAATGCGACATGACCTGGTACGCGTCGAACAGGCCGTGCACCGGGTTCAGGAACAGGTACGGCCAGGTGGCCAGCATCGTCACGTAGGCCACGGCGCAGACCACGAACGCGGCGACGGCCTGCCGCCACAGGGCCGCGACCCAGGTCCGGTCGGCGCGCGCGGCGCGGCCGTTGCGGATCCACCAACCGAGCCAGACGGCGCCCAGGACGGGGAACCAGATGACGCCGGCGATGCGCAGCGAGGTGGCCAGCCCGACGGCGACACCGACGAGGGCCCAGTCGAACAGGCGCCAGCCGAGGCGACCGTTCCACCGTCGCATTCCGCGCAGGACGGTCCAGGCGGCGAAGGCCATGAGCGCCACCAGCGGCACGTCCTTGGAGTTGGTGAAGCCGGCGCCGCTGTAGCGGGGATACAGCGCCATGCCGACGGCGGCGGCCAGGGCGCCCCAGCGGCCGGCGATCTCGGCGCCGCAGGCGGCCACGGCGGCGACGCCGAGGACCATGATCACGCCGCCGAGGACCGACCTCGTGTACCAGTGCGACTGCGACCCGAACGCGTGCTGGAAGGCGGCGATGAGCGTCTCCCACCACACGCCGTGCTCCTGCATGTACCATTCCGCGGGGAAATTCTGGAACGACAGGTCGGCGCCGCCCGTGCGGTACCACTGATAGACGCTCTCGCCGTAGGAGTCCTGCAAGGGCTCGTCGAACGTGCGGCCGTAGTCCCCGGCCCGGGTCGCCACGAAGCCGATCAGCGCGGCGAACAGCGCGCCGAGGGCGACCAGCGGGAGCAGTGACCACCGTGGTCGCGGCGCGGCGTCCTGGACCGGTTCGGACGTGGCCGCCGTGGCGACGCCGCTGGCGGTCACCCGCGCCGTCCACGGCTCGCGGCCGCCGCCAACAGACAGGCAGACATCGGCCGTGCTGGATGAGGGATCACGGGCAGATGCTAGCTGAAACAGGTTCCCGGTGGAGGGGCGCTGTATCCGCGCGCCAACAAACCACATGATGATCAAGGACGGCAGTCCGGTAACCTGTCAAGGCACGCAGTTGGGGCCGCTAGCTCAATGGTAGAGCTGTGGACTTTTAATCCATAGGTTCGGGGTTCGAGCCCCCGGCGGCCCACAGTTCTGACCTGCGGAAACGCGACCAAGGCATCGAGTGTGCCGACTATCTGATCCCGTTACTGCCGGACAGGCGCGAACGCCGCAGCCCGCGAACACCGGAAACCGGCCGAACGTACGTTCCGCCGCCACGCGTCCTCGGCCGCGGCCGCGGCGAACTCCAGTGCCCTGGCCAGGGCGGCGAGCCGGTCGTCGAGGTCGGGCCACAGCTGGTGCGGCCGGCCGGGCTCAGGTGACGGCGACAACGCGTACCGGCGGGCGACGTAGTCGACCGTCGCCCGCAGCGCGCCGTGGACGGCGAGGTCCACGTCGTGGCGGTTGTCGCACCACTCGTAGTTGCGTTGGCAGCGCAGCAGTTCCTGCGCGTAGGGGTCCTTGAGCCGCTCGGCGCCGTGGGCGCCGTGCTCCGGCCGGGTCGCCGCCTCGGTGACGTCCGCGGCGAACAGCAGCCCGGCCGCGTACTCGGTGTCGAAACGGAATCCCGCCAACATCGCCTCCCGCTGAAGTGTCACGCCCATAGTGCCCGCACAACGCTTCACCCGGCGCGGGCGGTGACACGCCGACGGGAGGGTTGGCCGGGCGCGCGGGCGGGTAAGAAGCGCACGGGAAAAGGCCTGTTCAGCTGGGGGACACCGATATGGAGCGCACTGGGGCGATCGTGGCGTTGCGGGCGTCGGGGCTCGGGGATCTGCTGACCGCTGTACCGGCGCTGCGCGCCCTGCGGCGGGCGCGGCCCGACGCGGAGCTGACGCTCGCCGCGCCGGCCGGGCTGGCGCCGCTGGTGGAGCGGTTGCGCATCACGTTGGACACGCCGGCGGGCGGCCACCACGCGGCGGGCCGACACACCGACAGACGACCCGCGGACCACGCCGTGGTGGATCACGTTGTCGACGTGTCGGTCAAGGCGCCGCCGGAGCGCCTGCGGTGGCTCGGGCCCGAGGTCGACGTCGCGGTGAACCTGCACGGCAAGGGCCCCGGCTCGACCCGGCTGCTGCACGGCCTGGCACCCGGCCACCTGTGGGCGTACGGGATGCCCGACGCGCCGCCGTGGGACCCCTACGAGCATGAGGTGGCCCGGTGGCGACGCCTCGTCGAGGCGTACGGGTGCCCGACCCGGGGCGACGACCTGTACCTCGGGTCGCCGGGTCACCGGGACGGGCCGGTGCTCATCCATCCGGGCGCGTCGAACCCGGCCCGGCGGTGGCCGGCCGACCGGTTCGCGACCGTAGCCCGGGGTGTCGCGGAGCAGGGGCTGGACGTCCGGATCACAGCCGGCCCCGGCGAGGAGGGCCTCGCCGGCGACGTGGCGGTCCAGGCGGGGCTCGGGCCGGACGCCGTGCTGAAGGACATCGACCTCAGCGAACTGGCCGACGCCGTCCGCGCGAGCCGGCTCGTCATCTGCGGCGACACGGGCATCGCGCACCTGGCCACCGCGTACCGGACGCCGTCGGTGGTGCTGTTCGGGCCGCTGTCGCCGTCGCACGGGGGTCCGCCGCCCGGCGGGCTGCACCGCGTGCTGTGGTGCCCGCTGCCCGGTGACAGCCACAAGCACACCGACGGGCCGCACCCGGCGCTGCTGCGCCTCGACGCCGAGGACGTGCTCGCCGCCGCGGCGGACCTGCTCAGGACCTGATGATCTACATCGGCACCTCGGGTTGGCAGTACCGGTCCTGGCGGGGGCGGTTCTATCCGGAGAAGGTGCCGGTGCGGCTGTGGCTCGATCACTACGCGGCGCGGTTCGCGACCGTCGAGGTGAACAACGCGTTCTACCGGCTACCGGACCGGCGGGTGTTCGCCGCGTGGCGCGACCACACGCCCGCGGACCTGGTCGTGGCGGTGAAGATGAGCCGGTACCTGACGCACATCAAGCGGCTGCGCGATCCGGCCGAACCCGTCGCCCGGTTCTTCGACCACGCCACCGCGCTCGGCCCGAAGCTGGGACCCGTGCTGCTGCAACTGCCGCCGAACCTCAGGGCCGACCCGGAGGCGCTGAACGAGGTGCTCCGACGGTGCCCACGGGATGCCCGCATAGCCGTCGAGCCGCGCCACCGGTCCTGGTTCACCCCCGAGGTCGAGGCGGTGCTGCGCGCGCACAACGCCGCGCTGTGCTGGGCCGACCGCCGCGGCCGGCCGGTCACACCCCTGTGGCGCACCACCGCTTTCGGGTACCTGCGGATGCACGAGGGCAGGGCGTCACCCGCGCCCCGCTACGGCCGGACGGCCCTCGCGTCGTGGCTCACCCGGGTCACGGACGCGTTCGACCCCGGGGAGGACGTGTTCGTGTACTTCAACAACGACCACAACGCGGCCGCGATCGCGGACGCCGTCGCGCTCGCCGCGCTCGCCCGCCGGCGCGACCTGCCCGTCGCCCGGGTGCCCGCGGAATAGGCGCAGGACGTCCATATTGGACGTAGACTGGTTGGACGCCCGTCCGGATGGGTAGAGGGACGACATGTCGCACCTACCGGTGAACCACCCGATGCGCCCGCTGTACCGGCTCCTCGCCGCGCTGTGCGGGCTGTACGTGCTGACGTTCGGCGCGCTCGCGCTGGCCCGGACCGCCGACCTGGCCCTGTTCGCCCAGGATGACCTGCCCTGGGTGCTCGGGCTGAAGGCCAACCGCGCGTTCGCGCTGCTGTCCATCGTCGCGGGCATCGTCATCGTCATCGGCGCGCTGGTCGGCCGCAACGTGGACCGCTACGTCAACCTCACCGGCTCGGTCGCCTTCATCGGCGCCGGGATCGTCATGATGACGCTGCTGCGTACCGACCTCAACGTGCTCGGCTTCACCATGGCGACGTGCGTCATGTCGTTCATCATCGGCCTCCTGCTCGGCCTCGCCGGCCTGTACGGGCAGGTGGGCACACGCGAGCAGGAACGCCGCGAAGAGGCCTTCCGGCACGGTGAGGGCAGCGACCCGGAGACGCATCCCCTTGGGGCGGAGAACGTCCCGCGTTCCTGAACACGACACCGGGTTCACTTCGGCACGTAACCTGCCGAGGCGCCTCTGACCTGCGGTGTTACCACTACCGGCGGCCTAGACTGAGGCTTACGGATCAAGCTTTGCCGGACGCGGTACGCGTTTAGCGCACCCACTCGTGGGGGAGGCTGTGCGGGGGCGGAGGAGGCAGACGGATGAACCGACCGATGCTGCATACGCACCTCGTTGACGGTGTTCAGCTCGTCGTCGCCGAGGGTGACCTCGACCTGTCCGCGTCCTCCGCGGTGCGGCGCACGCTGCGTCGGGGCGTGGACACCGCTCCCGGCGGGGTGGTGTTCGACCTCGCCGATGTGAGCCTCATCGACGCGGCCATCGTGGGCGTCCTCGCCGGCGCCCTGAGCCACGCCGAGGAGGTCGGCAGCCGCCTGCGCGTCGTCGGCGCCGAGGGCACCGTCCTGGACGTACTCGAGATTGTGAGTCTGGCCAAGAAGCTCGGGGCGTACGCGCCCCGCGACAGTGCCCCACCGCGGCCCGCGCGGCCGTGCTGCACGATGCACGCGCGCAGCCCGCACGAGGTGGTCCACGACGTCATCGCGGCCGGACAGGACTCGCTCGCCATGACGAACGAGATGATCGGGCAGCTGCTCATCGAGGCAGCCGCGCTGCCGGTCAACGATCCGCGGCGCGGGCCGCTGCGCGAGCAGGCGGTGGAGCTCGCGCTGCCCGCCGCGCACCAGATGGCGGCCCGCTACCGCAACCGGGGCGAGAACGAGGACGACCTGCGCCAGGTCGCCGCGTTGGGGCTGCTCAAGGCCATCGACGGGTGGGATCCCGAGCGTGGGCACGGGTTCAGCGACTACGCGATCCCGACCGTGCTGGGCGAGCTGCGCCGGCACTTTCGCGACCGGGGCTGGGCCATGCGGGTGCCGCGCCGGCTCAAGGACGTGCTGCTGGAGACCCGCCGGGTCAACGACCAGCTCACCCAGGAGCTCGGCCGCTCGCCCGACCCGGCCGACCTGGCGACCAGTCTCGGACTGCCGACCGAGGCCGTCGAGGCGGCGCTGGACGCCGCGGAGAGCTACCGGCCACGGTCGCTGTCGGTGCCCGTCGGCGACGGGTCGGCGGAGCTCGCCGACCTGATGGGCGCGCTGGATCCCGGCTACGAGCAGGTGGACAACCTGAACTCGATCACCGATGTGATCGCCGCGCTGCCCGAGCGGACGCGACGGATCCTCGCGCTGCGCTTCACCCAGGACCTCTCCCAGGCCCAGATCGCGGCCGAGGTGGGCCTGTCGCAGATGCACGTCTCGCGGATCCTGAACCAGACCATCGCGACCCTGCGGGACGCGATCATGGCGCAGGACTGACCGGCGGCTCCGCCGGTTGCCGCAGCAGCGCCCAGGTCGTCTTCCCGTCGATCGTCGGGAAGCATCCCCAGGCGGACGCGTACGCGTCCACGAGGATCAGGCCGCGACCGCCCGCGCTGGTCGGCGTCAGCGGGCCGAGCAACCGCGCCGGACGATCATCCCCGTCCCGTACGGCCAGGTAGAGCGTCGCGCCCGAACGCCGCAACACCAGCTCGTACGGGGTCCGCGCGTGCCGGACGGCGTTGCCCGCCAGCTCCGTCACGATCACCTGAACGCGCTGGGTCACGTCCGGGGGAATCTCCCATCGTCCGCAGACCGCGGTGGCCGCGGTCCTGGCCCGCGGCACCGACTCCGCGACCGGCGCGAACGTTTCGGTGACCCGCTCACCGTTCACGATGCCCCGACAGATCAGTCGCGACGCCACCACAACCACGCCCCTTTGGCGGGAAGCTCCGCCCGCCGCGCATCTGACCCTGTGGTCCTACCCAGCCAGCGCCGGACGTAACGCGGTGGACGCCGGACGGGACACCTCACTTCGGCGCCGGGTTCAGCGGTGACATGTCCGTGACCAGCGTCAGGTGCGCCGTCGCGGGGTCAAAGAGTTCCCAGGCCCGCAGGCGCCCCCCGGAGGTGTCGAGAGGAGCCGTCGAGGAACGGGAGAGCAGCAGGCCCTGCGGGAGCACCCGGAGCAGACGCCGGTCCTCCCGGACATCCCCCTGCACGACCGGCGCCGGAAGCGCGATGCGCTCGCGGACGCGCCGACCGGCGAGGTCGATGACCAGCACGTCGCCGTACTCCGCATAGGGGTCCAGCAGTTCGTTGTTCATCACCAGCTGCAGATAGAACACGCC
The DNA here is from genome assembly GCF_039528515.1 of Luedemannella flava. Lineage (NCBI taxonomy): Bacteria > Bacillati > Actinomycetota > Actinomycetes > Micromonosporales > Micromonosporaceae > Luedemannella > Luedemannella flava. The sequence continues at coordinate 5,344 of NZ_BAAALT010000141.1, read as the reverse complement.
GTCCCCGTCGAACTGGACGCCGTAGCTCGACATGGCGAAGATCCAGGCCGCAGCCATCCGGGATCGTTCGTCGGCGGTCGTCATGCCCGACAGGTCCACGCTCGCCTCCCGGACGCGCCCGCCCGTGCGCCGGTCGATCACCATGACGCGCAGGGTTGTGTCGAGGTCGACCGAGGTCAGCGCGATGTCGCCGGTTGCGGTGACCCCCATGAGCTGCCAGCCCATGAACGAGCGCAGATCCACGGAGGCGGGCGCGCTGTCGAGGTGCCGGGTGTCCACCACCGCGACCCGCCCGGGCCCCTCCTCGTTCGGCTTCTTCCGCTCGATCGCCAGGTAACGCCCATCCGGCGACCAGAAGCGGTCGTTTCCGGAGATTCTGACCGAAGTGCCGGCGTTCAGGTCCCGCAGGATCACTTCGCCCCACGGCGGCTCGGTTCCCAGGCTCCCGACCAGCCAACGCCCGTCCGGGGACAGTTCGTAGCGGTGCGTGGGCTCGCCGCCGACCGGGCCCAGCCGGTACTGACTGCCGTCAACGGCCACCAGGTACTGGATGTAGCCGGTCCGTTCCTCGGGCTTGCTGTAGTACCAGTACAGGCGCACCGCCGGGCCTACGGCGGTCTTCGGCAGTTCGGGCGCCTGGGGCTGCGGAAGGATCCGCGCCGGGAGGTTCAGGCCCTCGGGAGTCGGCGACGGGGTCGGGGTCACCGTGGGCTGGTTGATCGCGACGGGCCTGGGCAGGGCGTAGACGATCCCGCCGAGGGCGAGGACGGCCAGGGCCGCGGCGACCACGGCGAACCGGCGGGTGACCCGGCGCCGGCGCGCGGCGGAGAGCGCGACGTCGCGCACCTCGTACACGCGGGCTTCCTCGGCGTACTCGCGGAGAAGTTCCTTCAACTGTTCGGTCATGCCCGCACCTCCTGCGGCTCACGCACGAGATCGGCCAACTCGGGCGCGACCGCGCGGATACGGGCCAGCGCCTGATGGGTCTGGGACTTCACGGTGCCGAGCGAACAGCCGAGCGCCTCGGCGGTCGCGGCCTCGCTCAGGTCCTCGTAGAAGCGCAGCACGAGCACGGCGCGCTGCTTGGGGGTCAACCGGGCCATCGCGCGGCCCACCAGGACCCGGCGCACGACCGCCTGCGACAGGTCGCCGGGGTCCGGCTCGTCGTCGACCACGTCGACGGGGCGCTCGTGGTAACGCCGGCGACGGCGCCACGACGTCAGCTCGTTCACCATGATCCGGCGCGCGTACGCGTCGGGCGCGCCGTCGCGCAGCCGCCTCCAGTGCGTCGCGACCCGCGACAGGGCCACCTGCAGCAGGTCCTGTGCCAGGTGATGGTCCCCGGTCAGCAGGTACGCGGTGCGTGACAGCGCAGCGCGGCGGGCCACGACGAACTCGTCGAAACCGTCGTACGGATCCACGGGCACCCCCCTTCGACACTGGTAACGCGCTGACCCGGCCCGGAAGTTGGTGCCGAATCATGAAAGCTGGGCTGCCCGCTGATGGGGCTGTTCGGCGCCGAGGACCGCTTCCCCTCGACGGAGCAGACAGCGGTCCTGGAGAAGGAGCTCACCCGGCTGGGCAGGACCTTCGAGTTCCACACGTACGACGACGCGGGGCACGCGTTCTTCGACCGCCACCTGGGGAGCGCCGCCTGATGTTGCACCTACCTGACCGTGGGGTTCGACGCGTCCGGCGCCGGCAAGGGCGCGGGCGGCTGGTTGGACGTGACGGCCGGGCAGGTCTACGTCGACCACCCGGTGCACGCCCGCAGCCGCGCGGCCTTGGCCGCCGCACCGCCCGGGCTCGCCAGCGCGACGCCTCCGTCCCCGATCGAGGCCTTACGTCACTACGCAACGTAACATGCCCAACCGGCCACCCCACACCACGCTCCCACTTTGCTCTGCTTCCCCATAGGAATCAGTTACCCATTGTGAGCATGGTTGCGCACGCGCGATTCGACCTGCGCTGGTCAGGCACCGTTTCCTATAAGGAAGCAGAGCAAAGTCGGTGTGAGAGTGTCGCACTTGCCCATACGGCCATCACGCTCAGCAACGTCACGCACCGCAATCCCACAAACTGATCGTCTAAGGTGGCGCGATGGCCGCTCCAAGCCCCACTCAGCGCGCGTTGACCCCACGTGACGTCGAGGCGCTTGTCGCCTGGTCGTTCGGGGAAGGGGTGCGGGTCGTCGGTTGCGGTCCGCTGTCCGGCGGCGGGTTCGCGGCCGTCTGGTGGGTACGCCTCGACGACGGGCGGACCGTGGTCCTCAAGACATCCCCGCCCGCGCACGCGCGTCTGCTGCGCTACGAGCGTGACCTGCTCGACGTCGAGGTGGGTTACTTCCGCCTGGTCGCGGAACGGGCGCCGCACCTGCCGGTCCCCCGCGTCCTCGCGCACGGCCACGACCCGGCACTGCTCGACGGCGGCTGGCTGTTCCTGTCGCTGCTGCCCGGCGACTCGCTGGCCACCCTCGCGGAGGCGACCGGGCGCCCCGGCCACGAGGCGCACGACGACCACGCGACCGTCCGCGAGGAGTTCGGCGCGATGATCGCCGGGCTGCACCGGATCACGGGCGATCATTTCGGGTACGACGGCGCGCGCCGCGCCGCCGCGACCTGGCCGGAGGCGTTCGCCGGGATCATCGAGGACCTGCTCGCCGACGCGGTCGACTGGGACATCACGCTGCCCGTGCCGGCCGACGACGTCCGGGCGACCGTGCGCCGCCACGCCGACGCCCTGGCGACGGTGGCGCGGCCCGCGCTGGTGCAGTTCGACAACTGGAACGGCAACGTGCTCGCCGCGCCCGACGCCGACGGGGTGCTCCGGCTCACCGGCATGGTGGACGGCGAGCGCTACCTCTGGGGTGACCCGCTCGTGGATCTGGTCTCCCCGGTCATGTTCCGGAGGATCGAGGACGCGCCCGACGACGCCTACCTGCGCGGGTACGGCCCGGTGGTGTTCGACGAGAGCGCCCGACGCCGGCTCGGCCTCTACCGGATGCACCTCTACCTGCTGATGAACGTGGAGATGCCCAGCCGTGGCGTGTTCCGGGAGGACGACCCCGGGCGCTACGAGTTCTTCGCGACCATGCTGCGCCAGCAGGTCGCGGAGCTATGAGCGCAGGTAGGTGAGCACGGCCAGGACGCGGCGGTGCTGCTCGTCGTCGCGGGGCAGGTCGAACTTCGTGAAGATGTTGGTCACGTGCTTCTCGACCGCGCCCTCGGTGACCACCAGCTCGCGGGCGATCGCCGTGTTGGACCGGCCCTGCGCCATGAGGGCGAGCACCTCGCGCTCGCGGGCCGTCAGCACGGCGAGCGGGTCCCGGTCGCGCCGGCGCACGAACAGCTGCGACACCACCTCCTGGTCGAGCACGGTGGCGCCGCCGGCCACCCGGTGCAGCGCGTCGAGGAAGTCGGCGACGTCGGCGACCCGGTCCTTGAGCAGGTAGCCGATGGCGCCCGCGCGGTCCGCCAGCAGGTCGTCGGCGTAGGACAGCTCGACGTACTGGGACAGCACCACGATCGGGCAGCCGGGGCGCCGCGACCGGGCCTCGACGGCGGCGCGCAGGCCCTCGTCGGTGAAACTGGGCGGCATCCGCACATCCACGATGGACACATCAGGCGCGTGGGCGACGACCGCCGCCACCAGGGCGGGACCGTCGCCCACGACCTCGACGACGTCGTGACCGTTCTCGGTCAGCAGCCGGACGAGGCCCTCCCGCAGGAGGACCGCGTCATCGGCGATCACGATTCGGAGACCCCGTTCGGCAGGCACGGAACAACAGCGTAGATGGTCGTCGGGCCGCCGGTGGGGCTGACCACACTGAGCTCGCCGCCGGCCGAGTGGACCCGGTCGACCAGGCCGGCCAGGCCACTGCCCTTCGCCGGGTGGGCGCCGCCCACGCCGTCGTCGGTGACCGTGATCTCCATCTGGTCGCCGACCACGGTGAGCACGACCCGGCAGCCGTTCGCGTGGCTGTGCTTGGCGACGTTCGTGAGCGACTCGGCGATCACGAAGTACGCGGTCTGCTCGGTGGCCGGATCGAGGCGCGGCAGGTCCGGGACGGCCAGGGCGACCGGCACCGTGCAGCGGCCGGCCAGGGCCGTGACGGCGGCCGTCAGGCCGCGGTCGGTGAGGATCGGCGGGGCGATGCCGCGGCCCAGGGCGCGCAGCTCGTCGAGCGCCTCGCGGGTCTGGTCGAGCGCCTCGGCCATCGTGCGGCGGGCCGCGTCCGGGTCGGTGTCGAGCTGCTGCTGGGCGCGGCCCAGGTCCACGGCGAGTCGGACCAACCGCTGCTGGGGGCCGTCGTGGATGTCACGCTCCAGCCGGCGCAGCGCCGTGGCCTCGGCGGACACGGCCGCCGCCTTCTGCGCCCGGGCCGTGGTCGACACCTCGGTCAGCTCGTCGACCTGCGCCCGCAGCCGGGCCACGCTGTTGAGCATCCCGTGCGCCAGGCCGCTCTCCATGAGCGTCACCAGCCGCAGGATGAACGGCAGCGTGATGGCGAAGAACACGCCCACACCGAGGTAGAACACCAGCTCCGTGCGGTAGGCGTCGCCCAGTCCGAGCAGCTCCGGCAGGGTCACGTTGTCGGGGTTGTCGCGCGGGATCGCCCACAACCACAGCGGGTTGGTCAGCCCGGCGAGCGCCACCGTCCACCAGGTGACCGTGACGACGAAGCTGAGGATGGCGAACGGGAACCGCAGGATGGCGTGGGTCAGGTCGAGCCACGACTGCACGTCCGCGAACGGCGTGAGCAGCCGGCGCCACGTCCCGGCGCCCGGCCGGGCCTTCTTGTAGATGCCGGGGATCATGGCGTGGTTGAGCACCTGGGCGATGCGCATCCGCTCCAGCTGGGCGAATCCGCGGGCGACGTAGAGCGTGCCGGCCAGGATCGGCAGGCCGACCCAGATCACGAGCGTGCCGAGGCCGACGGAGAACCCGGTGATGACCAGCACGAACGCCGCGATCGCGATGGGGAACCCCGCGATGGCGTACGCCGTGTCGACGCCCAGGGTGCGCATGAACCCTCGGCGGGGCGGGTCCGCCACGGGCGCGGCGGGTGGGGGAACAGTCATCGTCGTCATGTCCTCGACGGTATGGATTCGAAGCGGCGACACCCATCCTGCCGGCTGGCCTCTTAATGGTGGGGTTATCCCCAGACCGCCGCGGCTGACGTTGACAGAGCCCGATACCTACCCCTACCGTCGACCGACGGGGGAAAACGCTTTCCGATGACGTTGCCGCGCAGGCCGTCGCGGCACCGTGGGGGCGCGTCACGCGGGCGGTGTCACGGCGGCCGCACCTGGGCGCCGCGGGCACCGGCGCTCGGGTCGGCCCG
>NZ_BAAALT010000140.1:0-7590 GCF_039528515.1 Luedemannella flava | reverse complement strand
CGCCGCGCCACCCACGGCCGCGATCCCGGCGTATCCGGTGCCCGTTCCGCCGGCCGCGACGCCGCAGGCCACGCACCCGGGCGGCGCGTCGCTGGGCTCGCTGCCGCTGCGGTCGCGCGCGCGGCACCCGTCGGCGCCCATCCGGCAGTACCTGACCCTGTGCCTGCGCATGCTGTCGGTGATCATCTCCGACCGGGGCTACGCGCTGTTCCTGCTCGGCCTGCCACTCGCGCTCGCGCTGCTCACCCACGCGGTCCCGGGGGAGTTCGGCCTGGCGGCGCCGCCGCCGACGGTCCGGGTCAGCCTGGAGGCGCAACGGCTGCTCGTCGTGCTCGTGGTGGGCGCCGCGTTCCTGGGCATCGCCGTGTCGATCCGCGAGATCGTCAACGAGGGGTCGATCTACCGCCGCGAGCGCGCGGCGGGCCTGCTCCCCGGGGCGTACCTGGCCTCGAAGCTGACCGTCCTCGGGCTGATCAACATCATCCAGGTGATCCTGTTCGTGTACCTGTCGGTGCTGGGTCGCGGCGGTCCGAGCCAGTCGCTCGTGCTGCACCCGCCGATGGTCGAGATCACCGTGGTGGTGGCGCTCGTGGCCATTACGTCGACGGTCCTGGGCCTGTTCGTCAGCGCCCTGGTCCGCACGTCGGAGCAGACCACGCCGATCCTCGTGGTGACCGTCATGGCGCAGCTGGTCCTGTCGGGCGGCCTGTTCGAGCTGCAGGGGGAGAAGGTCCTGCAGATCATCTCGACGATCGCGCCGACCCGGTGGGGCTTCGCCGCCGGCGCGTCCACCGTCGACATGCAGAAGCTCGTGCCGTTCCTCAAGGACGCACTGTGGGACCCGACCCCGGGCGCCTGGTGGCGCTCAGTGCTGGTGCTGCTCGGTCAGATCGCGATCCTCGTGATCGCGGCCCGCATCGCGCTGCGCCGCCTGGAGCCCGGCCGTCAGTGACCGCTCGCCTGGTGAGGGCCGGATCGGGCCCTCACCAGGTGAAGCTGCGTGGCCAGGACGCGTCGGCCATGGCGTTGAGCCCTTCGGCGTTCGGGTGGAAGAAGTCGAACGCCGTGAGCATGTTGAGCCCGAACTTCACGCGGTGCACCGCCCCGCCGTCCCACCGGCAGTGCTTGCCGTACGCGCGACAGGCCGCCGCCAGCTCCCGGTTGTACGCCTCGACGCGGGCCTTGAACGCCGCGCGCCGGTCCTTCGCCGCCTTCGACGTGGATGTCGGGGCGGCGAGCAGCGACGGGCAGGTCCGGTCGCCCCACACCTCGAAGACCAGCCGGCGCTCGTGGCCGAGCTGCCAGACCCGGTGGATGTCGGGGATACTGACCACGAGCACCCGCGCCCGGGGCAGGTCCCGCTTGAGGACCCGCAGGGCGGTGTCGACCTGCGACCGGAACGTCGTCACGGGGGTCATGTCGGCGATGGTGGGGCGGCAGGCGTCGTTCGCGCCGATCTGCACCGTCACGTACTCCGGCTCGACCTCGACCGCCAGCGCGGCCTGCCCGGCGAGGTCGGCGGCGCGGGCCTTGGGCTGGGCGAACGTGTACGAACGGCCGCGGATGTCCGGGTTGGCGGCGAGCAGGCGCCGGTAGTGGCTGTCGACCTGCGAGCCGATGCCAGTCGACCACGAGTTGCGTTCGCACGAGGCCGGCACGATGCAGGAGCCGTAGCCCGTACTCAGGGAGTCTCCGAGCGCGGCCATCGATGAGGGTAGGTCGCCTGATGGCCTGGCGGGCGGCTCGCCCGCGCCGCCCGCGGTCTGTCGCGGCCGGCAGCCGGCGGTGAGCAGGGTCGCCATCACGAGGGCGAGCGCGATCCAGCGTCGGGACATGCGAGCCTCCGTCACATGCCGGTCGGGCCGCCGCGCGCGCGACGGTGCAGTCACTGTACGTCGGGCAATCCCCCTATGGGGTGACCCACGTGCGGGTCATCGACCGTCCGGCGGCGTCAACCGGCTGTACTCATTGCGATCAATCGGCAAAATGCACCCGGCACATCGGTGCTGGCAGGTCAGCACGGTAAGCTCATGTGTCCTTCGTGGACTGTCGGGTTTCGACACCGGAGCGGGGTGCCCGTGGGCTGCGGTGTGCTGCATGATGGCGACGACGGCGGCTGGGAGGGGAGTCCGTGCGGGAGCGCGTGCTGCTGGGCCTCTACGGGACCTGGATAACGGCCCTCAGCATCCTCTTCTATGTCCGCCCCGACCAGGGCCCGGTTATCTGGGGCGCCATCGGGGTGTCGAGCGCGGCCGCCATCGTCGTCGGGGCCCTGCGCAACCGCCCCCGCCGCCGGGCCCCCTGGCTGCTGCTCGCCGCCGCGATGTTCACCTTCGTGGTGGGCGACACGATCTACAACATCCGCACCGACCTGCTGGGCGTCGCCGACCCGACGCCGGGCGTGCAGGACCTGTTCTACCTCGCCATGTACCCACTGATCTTCGTCGGGCTGGTGAGCCTCACCCGGGCCGGCATGAGCCGTCCCGACCGCGCCGGCGTGCTCGACGCGCTCATCGTGACGGTCGGCCTCGCCATGTTCTTCTGGATCTTCCGGATCCAGCCGTACGTGACGCGCATCCCCGAGGAGCCGCTGGAGAGCGTCATCTCCATCGGGTACCCGGTCGGCGACATCCTGGTGCTCGCCTCCGTCGTCCGGATGATCACGACCGTCCGCCGGTCGCTCGCCCCCGTGCTGCTCACGGTCGGCACGCTGGGCCTGCTCGTCGCCGACGTGTTCTACGGCATCTCCGAACTGGAGGACACCTGGGAGGTCGGCGGTCCGGTCGACCTGGGGTGGATCCTGCTCTACGCCACCTGGGGCGCGGCGGCCCTGCTGCCCTCGATGGCGCAGCTGACCGAGCCCCGCATCGTGGTGCAGAACGACATCAGCTGGGTGCGGCTCGGGCTCATCGGCCTGTCCTCGCTCGCCGCGCCGGTGGTGCTGCTCATCGAGGCGTTCACGAACTCCGCCCGCCCGGGCACCGCGCCGCACGCCGCCGTCATCGGCATCTTCAGCATCGCGCTGTTCCTGCTCGTGATCGGCCGGCTCGGCGGCGTCGTGGCGATGCACCGGCAGGCGCTGGCCCGCGAGCGGGCGCTGCGCCAGGCGGGCGCGGCGCTCGTCGCCACGACCGACGCGGACGGCGTGACCGGGGCGGTCAAGAAGGCGGTCGCCAACCTGCTGCCGCCCGGCACGAACCACCGCGTGCTGGTGCGGGGGCCGGCCGCGCCCCGCGACGAGGAGACGTCGCGCCTCAGCACTCCCGAGGCGCCGTGGCTCGCCCCGATCGAGGTGCCACGCAACGCGATCGAGGCCCCGCACCCCGCCGGGGCACAGGCGCAACCGCGCGCGGGCGGGTGGACGCGGGACCTGCTGCCGGCGCCGCCGGCCACGGGGCGCGGGGTCACCGCGGTCTACCGCCGGGGTCTGGACCCCCCGGTCGCGATCCATCTGGGGTACTTCGACGTCGCGCTGCAGTGCCCGCTCGTGCTCGATGACCGCCCCGCCGGCGACCCACGGGTCGTCGGCATGCTCTACGTCGCGGCCGACGAGTCGGCGCTGGCGCACCTGCCGCGCTCCATCGAGGTGCTCGCCTCGCAGGCGGCCCTGGCGCTGGAGCGGATCGCGCTCACGGCCGAGATCCACAGCCGCAACAGCGAGGAGTACTTCCGCACGCTCGTGCAGAACATGGCCGACGTCATCCTGATCTCCAACGAGAACGGCGTGGTCCGCTACGCGAGCCCGTCGGCGGCCAGCATCTTCGGCACCGTCCAGCTGACCGGCGCGTTCCTCGACGAGCTGGTCAACCCCGACGACAAGAGTCGCGTCCGGCGCGCGCTGCAGCTCATCCGGATGGGCGCCGAGCGCAGCGATACCGACGACTGGCAGGTGCTGCACACCGACGGCAGCCAGCTGCTGGTGGAGGCGTCGGCGCGCAACCTCACCGCCGACCCGACCGTGCGCGGGGTCGTGTTCACCCTGCGCAACGTCACGGACCGGCGGCTGCTCGAGCGGGAGCTCATGCACCGGGCGTTCCACGACTCGCTCACCAGCCTGGCCAACCGGGTCCTCTTCTCCGACCGGGTGCACCAGGCCGTGAGCCGGGCCAACGGCGCCCATGGCCACCTGGCCGTGGTCGGCGTGCTCTTCATCGACCTGGACGACTTCAAGGTCGTCAACGACACGCTCGGTCACGAGGTCGGCGACCGGCTGCTCATCGCGGTGGGCCGCCGGTTGCAGCTGCAGTTGCGCCCGCACGACACGGTGGCGCGCCTGGGCGGTGACGAGTTCGCCGTGCTCATCGCCGACGGCGTCGACGTGCCCGAGGTGGAGTACGTGGCCGAGCGCCTGTCCGCCGCGCTGCGCCAGCCGTTCCAGCTCGGCGGCGACCACGTCAACGTCAGCGCGTCCGTGGGCATCGCCACGACCACGGAGGCGGCCACCGCCGAGGATCTGCTGCGCCAGGCCGACCTCGCGCTGTACGTGGCGAAGGGGGCCGGCAAGGGCCAGTGGCGGCGCTACCAGGCCGACCTGCACCTGGCCGTCCTCAACCGGTTGGAGCTGCGCGCGGCGCTGGACCAGGCGGTCGTCGACGGCGACTTCACCCTGCGCTACCAGCCGATCGTGGACCTGGAGACAGGCGCCCCGGCCGGGTTCGAGGCCCTGATCCGGTGGACCCACCGCAGCCGCGGGCTCATCCCGCCCGGCGACTTCATCGAGGTCGCCGAGGAGAGCGGGCTCATCGTGCCGATCGGCACCTGGGTCATGCACCACGCGATGGCCCAGGCCGCCCAGTGGCACCGGGACTGGCCGGCCGGCACGCCGCCGTACGTGAGCGTCAACGTCTCCGTGCGGCAGGTCCGCAACGCGGGCTTCGCCGAGCAGGTGCACCGCGGCCTGGCGGCGTCGGGCCTGCCGCCGCGCGCGCTCGTCCTGGAGATCACCGAGAGCCTGCTGCTGCGCGACGACGAGCAGGTGTGGAAGGACCTCGCGGCCCTACGGGAGATCGGCGTACGGGTGGCCATCGACGACTTCGGTACGGGGTACTCGTCGCTGAGCTACCTGCGCCACGTCCCGGCCGACGTACTCAAGATCGACCGTTCCTTCATCGACACGATGTCCACGTCCGAACAGCAGCGCGCCCTCGTCGACGGCATCGTCCGACTGGCGCACACCCTCGGGCTCCAGGTGGTCGCCGAGGGCGTGGAGCACTCCGCGGACCGCCTCCTCCTGCAGGCGATGGGTTGCCGGCTCGGGCAGGGCTACCTGTTCTCCGAGCCGCTGAGCTTCCCGGACGCCGTGGCCTGGCTGCGCGAGCAGGGCCAGGCCTGAGTTCCATCCCTGAGAAGCGAGGAGTCTCGCGTGCCACATCTTCCCCCCACCCTCGCACCCGCCGTCCGCCAGGCGCCCACCTGGACCGAACTGGAGCGGCTGCGCACCACCAGCCCCATGTACGACGCCGTGATCGACGAGATCGACGGTCGCCGCATCCGCGTCGGCGACGACTGGCTGATCGACTACGCCTCCTGCAACTACCTCGGCCTGGACCTGGACGAGGAGGTGATGGCCGCCATCCCGGGCGAGGTGCGCCGCTGGGGCACCCACCCGAGCTGGTCGCGCCTGCTGGGCAACCCCGCCCTGTACCCGCGCATCGAGGAGCGCACGGCGGAGCTCCTGGGCGCACCGGACGTGCTCGTGCTGCCCACGATCACGCACATCCACCTGTCGGTGATCCCGGTGCTGGCCGGCCGGGGCACGATCATGCTGGAGTCGCAGGCCCACAAGACCATCTACGACGGCACCGTGATGGCCCGGTCGCAGGGCGCGGTCACGCACCGGTTCCGCACCGGCGACCTGGACCAGTTGGCCGACCTGCTGCGCGCCGCTCCGACCGACGCGCCCCGGCTGGTCTGCGTGGACGGCGTCAACAGCATGACCGGCAACCTGCCGGACCTGCGCCGGATGGCCGAGCTGTGCCGGTCCACGGGCGCCCTGCTCTACGTCGACGACGCGCACGGCTTCGGCGTGGTGGGGGAGCGCTGCCCCACCGAGTCCTCGCCGTACGGGCGGCGGGGCAACGCCATCGTGGCGCACCTGGGGGAGAGCTACGACGGGATCGTGCTCGTCGGCGGCTTCTCCAAGGCGTACTCCTCGCTGTTGGCGTTCCTGGCGCTGCCGACAGGGCTCAAGAACCACCTCAAGGTCGCCGCGGCCCCCTACCTGTACTCGGGTCCGTCCCCGGTCGCGTCGCTCGCCACGGTGCTGGCCGGGCTGGACGTCAACGAGCGCCGCGGCGACACCCTCCGGGCCCACCTGCACGCCCTCACCGAGCGGGTCCTGGCCCACCTGCGGACGCTGCGGGTGTACACCCCGAACCGCACCGGGACGCCGATCATCGAGCTGCCGCTGGCCCCGGGCGCCGATCTCGCGGTGACATCGCGCATACTGTGGCGACGCGGCATCTACGTGACCCTGGCCGCGTATCCGTTGGTCCCGCTCGATCAGGTAGGCATTCGGGTGCAGCTCACGGCGGCGCACACGGTCGCGCAGGTCGATCACCTGAACAAGGTGATCTCGGAGCTGGTCGCGGAGGGCCAGCTGCGGGTCGCTACGGAATGACCCCCGTCACGTATGCGGCGGAGCGGCTTCGTGTAGAGTTCAGCTGGTTTTTTCGTATGTGGTTTTCCTCCCGCATCCGGCGGGACGGCTGTATCGCCTCCTTCTTGGAAGGCGGAGCCGCTGTTCGAAAACGACCAGCGGTCGCGTATATGCGCGATCATCCCGATTCCAGCCACCTTATGAAGGAGTTTTCAGATGGCTCAGGGAACCGTGAAGTGGTTCAACCCCGACAAGGGTTTCGGCTTCATCACCGTTGACGGCGGCGGCGCCGACGTCTTCGTCCACTTCACCGCCATCCAGACCAACGGCTTCCGCACGCTGGAGGAGAACCAGCGCGTGGAGTTCAGCATCACCCAGGGCCCGAAGGGCCCGCAGGCGGAGTCCGTCCGCCCGCTCTGACCGGAGCGCGGAAGCGCCCCGCTCCCGAGCCTCGGGAGCGGGGCGCTTCGCTGTGCGGGTTCAGCCCGCCGTGGGCGGCCGGAACACCATCGTCGGGGCATCCGCCAGCACCGACGAGGCCGGTGGCGCCTCGGTGGTCGGCGCCAGGTCCGCGGGGAAGATCTCCGCGCCCGGGTGCAGGCGCACGGCGTCCAAGGGCCCCAGGGGGTACGGGCGACCGCGCTCGAGGCGCACCTGCTCGGGCGCGGCGTCGCGCCCGGTGCGGGTGAGCACGGTGGTGCCGTTGGTGCTGTTGTCGGTCGCGGTCACGGTGCCGTCGGCGCCCATCTCGAGGACCGCGTGGGCGCGGCTGATCTCGCGGGCGGCGTCCCCGGACAGCCACGGGCCGAGCTCGACGCCCTCGGGGGAGTCGGGGGCCCGCCCGACCGGGACGGGCTGGCCGGCCCGGACGACGAACCGGGCCCGGACGGTGCCGTCCACGACCGCGACCATGACACGGGCCGGCGGTCGGGGGCCGAGCCCGGCCAGCGGCACGTCGTGGCGCGGGCAGCTGGGCACGCCCGCGCGCAGCC
>NZ_BAAALT010000139.1:0-2486 GCF_039528515.1 Luedemannella flava | reverse complement strand
CTCGGTCGGCCCGTAGTGGTTGAACACCCGCCGATCCCCCGCTGCCGCGAGCAACCGGTCCAGCCAGTCGACCGGCGCCGCCTCACCGCCGAGGATCAGCGATCCGGCCGGCACCAGCCGCTCGACACCCACCTCGGCCGCCAACGCGGCCAGGTGCGAGGGCACCACCTTCACCGCGTCGATCCGGTGCTCGGCGAAGTAGTCGGCCACCGCCTGCGGGTCCATCACCGTGTCCGCGTCCAGCACATGCAGCTCGCCGCCGGTGGCCAGACTGGTGAACAACACCGTGTTGCCCAGGTCGGTGACCTGCGGCTGCAACAGCGCATACCGGGATCCCGGCTCGGTCCAGCCCACCCGGTCCGACACCGAACGCACGTAATTGGCCACCGCGCCCTGGGTGACGCCCACACCCTTCGGCACGCCCGTCGACCCGGAGGTGTACATGACATAGGCCAACCGGTCCGGATCGACCGGCCCGGCCGGCGTCGACGCGCCGCTGGCCAACACCGCCGCGACCAGCGGGTCGTCCAGCGCCACCAGCCGCACCCGCCGTCCCGCCGGGAGGTCGCCCACGGTGTCGGAGTCGCCGAGGACCACCAGTGCACGGCTGTCGGTCAGCATGAACCCGATCCGCTCCACCGGTAGCCCGCCGTCGATCGGCAGGTAGGCCCCACCGGCCTTCCACACACCGAGGATGGCGGCGACCGTCTCCGCGCCCCGGGGCAGGCACAGGCCCACCACCGAGTCCGGGCCGACCCCCAACGACCGCAGATAACCCGCGATCGCACCGGATCGCGCGTCCAACTGTGCGTACGTCAGATGTATGTCATCAGTCACCAGCGCGACCGCATCGGGCCGGGCCGCCGCCTGCCGCTCGAACAGCCGCACCACCGACTCGGCCGTGCCCTCGACCGCCGTGTCGTTCCAAGCGCGGACGACCAGGTCCCGCTCCTGCGGATCAATCAGCCGGACCTCGTGCAACCGCAGGTCCGGCGCCCCGGTGACCAGGTCCAGTACCCGTACCAGCCAATCGGCGATCCGGCCGGCGGCCGGCGCGTTGAACAGGTCGTCGGCCACGGTGAACGCGCCCCGCAGTCCGGCCGGCCCGCCGTCGACGTCGAACACCTCGCCCACCAGGACGTCGAGGTCGAACTTCGCCGTCGGCTTGCCGGCGAACAACCCTCGGGACCGCAGGCCGGGCAACCGCAGGGTCTCCTCGGCGACGCCCTCGGCGGCCGCGGTGACCGGGTTGAGCATGGTGAGGACGACCTGGAACAGCGGGTGGCGGGCCAGCGACCGCGCTGGCGCCAGCTCCTCGACCAGGCGCTCGAACGGCACGTCCTGGTGTGTCAACGCACCGAGACCGGCCTCGCGGACCCGGCCCAGCACATCGCGGAAGGTCGGATCGCCGTCGAGGTCGGTACGGATCACCAGGGTGTTGACGAAGCAGCCGATGAGATCGTCGAGGGCTTCATCGGTACGCCCCGCGACGGCCGAGCCGATCGGGATGTCGACGCCGGCGCCCAGCCGGGACAGCAGCACCGCCACCGCCGCGTGCAGCACCATGAACGGGGTCGCGCCCTCCGCCTGCGCCAGCCGCACCATCCGCTGGTGGACCGCCGCCGGGACGCGCAGCGGCACGCTGTGACCGCGGTGGCTGGCCACGGCCGGGCGGGGCCGGTCGAACGGCAGCGCCAGTTCCTCCGGTACGCCGGCCAGCGCGTCGCGCCAGTAGTCGACCTGGACCGATAGCCGGCTGTCCGGGTCATCCTCGCGGCCGAGCAGTTCCCGCTGCCAGAGCGTGTAGTCGGCGTATTGGACCGCGAGCGGCTCCCAGTGCGGCGCCTGACCCTGGACCCGCGCCGCGTACGCGGTCGACAGGTCCTGCCCCAGCGGGCCCATCGACCAGCCGTCACCGGCGATGTGGTGCAGGACCAGCACCAGCACGTGGTCGTCCGGATCCACCTGCCACAGCCAGGCCTTCAGCGGCAGCTCCACGGACAGGTCGATCGCGGTGCGGCTGGCCCGGACGATCGCCTCGGCCAGGTCGTCCGCGGCCGACGGACCGTCGGACGAATCCAGTGTGGACAGCCGGTTCCGGGCTGGGCCCTCGGTCAGGTCGCCGAGGTCGAGGAAATTCAGGTCGGTGTGCCGCAACTCGGCCGACGGCACCACGGTGAGTTCCCAGCGCAGCTCGTCCGGGTCGATGATGTGCTGGTAGGGCTCGCCTTCCGAGGTGGGGAAGACGGTGCGCAGCGACTCGTGCCGGACGATCACGTCCCGCAGTGCCGCGCCCAGGGCGCCCACGTCGAGCTGGCCGCGCAGGCGCACGATGGTCGGCGCGTTGTAGGTGGGACTCGGGCCTTCCAGCTGGCCCAGGAACCACAGCCGGCGCTGCGCGGACGACAGTTCCAACCGGGGCGGCCAGCCAGGCCGCCAGCTCCGCCACGGTGGGGGTGTCGAAGATCTGGCGGATGTCGAGCTCG
>NZ_BAAALT010000138.1:0-2457 GCF_039528515.1 Luedemannella flava | reverse complement strand
AGTGGTTGAGCACACCCCGACGGTGACCAAGGCGTGGGTGGACGCCGGGGTGCGCCACGAGGCGCTGCATGACTGAGTGGAGGTGAAAGGACTCCACCGCCTGGCTGTCGTGGCAGCCGGGTGAACGCTGGGGGCAGCCTGACCCGGGAGACGCCGGGGAGGGCGGCAAGCAGCCCCGACAAAGCCGGGACGTGCTGGCACTGCCAGACGGTGCGGGTCCGGCAAGCGGAGACGGAAGGCGTACGTGAGAAACCAGTGTGTAAAGCCTCTCAACCGACCCACCAGCTCAAATCTGGCGGATATGGGCTGGGTTGCGGTGCGTACTGGCCGGCGTGGCCGGTCGGGAACTCCTTACCGGGACTACCGGTGCCTGGGTGGGAGGCCACGGTGAAAGCCCACGGCGTAGCCGTGGCGATGCCGCAGGGGCAAAGCTGGGCGCCGACACCGTCGATCGGCATGTAGTGAACGTGGGAACCGTCCGGTGTCGCCCTCGTCCCATGCGGCCAGTGTGGGAAAGGGCAGGCGCGTCGTCCGCTGAGGACATCGGGCGGGGCGGAGGCCCCGTAGTAGTCGCGGGCGTAACGACCCGCCGTGGAGGCCGGGAAAGCCGGCCGCAGGGCGAAGGGGGCCAGCAAGTCAGCAGTACGGAGACTGGAAGGTCAGGAGACCGCCGGTGAATACCGACGAACTGGAGTCGGCCCTGATGCGGGCCGAGATCCGGGTACTGAAGATCCAGACCAAGCTGCACCAGTGGGCTGGCGACGATCCTCGTCGCAGGTTCGATGATCTGTTCAATCTCGTCGCCGATCCTGCGTTCCTTCTGGTGGCGTGGGATCGGGTGCGGGGTAACAGGGGTGCCCGCACGGCCGGGGTGGACGGGCGAACCGCCGTGTCCATCCAGCTCGGGCAAGGCGTCGAGGATTTCCTTGACGGGCTGCGGACCTCGTTGAAGGACCGCAGCTTCCGGCCACTGCCGGTGCGGGAACGGATGATCCCCAAAGCGGGCGGCAAGTGGCGCCGGTTGGGGATCGCCACGATCACGGACCGGGTGGTTCAGGCATCCTTGAAGCTGGTGTTGGAGCCGATCTGGGAGAGTGACTTCCTCCCGTGCAGTTACGGTTTCCGCCCGAACCGTCGGGCACATGACGCGGTGGCCGAGGTTCGCTTCTTCACGTCCAGGTCGTACGAGTGGATCGTGGAAGGCGACATCAAAGCCTGCTTCGACGAAATATCGCATCCGTCCCTCATGGACAAAGTGCGGCAGCGTGTCGGGGACAAACGCGTCCTGGCCCTGGTAAAGGCGTTCCTCAAGGCCGGCATCCTCGGGGAAGACCGCGTGCTGAGGGACACTGACGCCGGCACCCCTCAGGGATCGATCCTCTCACCGTTGCTGAGCAATCTGGCCCTATCGGTCCTGGACGAGCACGTCGCCCAGATTCCGGGTGGGCCGAGCTTCAGCAGCTGGGAACGGCACAAGCGACGCCGTCAAGGTCTGGCGACCTACCGGCTCATCCGGTACGCCGACGACTGGTGCCTGGCTGTATCAGGTACCCAGGCGCACGCGGAAACCCTCCGGGAGGAGATCGCGACGGTCCTGTCCACGATGGGCCTGCGCCTGTCACCAGACAAGACCCTCATCACCCACATCGACGAGGGCCTCGACTTCCTCGGCTGGCGCATCCAGCGCCACCGCAAGCGAGGCACGAACCGGTACTACGTCTACACCTATCCGGCGCGCAAGGCCCTCAAGGCCGCAACGGACAAAGTGAAAACGATCTGCCGACAGAATCGCAACCTGCCGCTGGAGGTCCTGCTGCATCGACTCAACTCGCTGCTGCGGGGCTGGACCGCCTACTTCCGGCCAGGAGTGTCCAGCACGGCCTTCAACTACCTGCGCGCCTTCACCTGGCGGCAGGTCATTCGATGGCTACGCCGCAAACACCCCCGGATCACCTGGAAGGAACTACGCCGACGCTTCTGCGCCGGCGGATGGTGGCCCACCGACGGGAAGGTGACCCTCTTCAACCCCGGCGCGGTCAGCACCACCCGATACCGCTACCGGGGCACAAAGATCCCCTCACCCTGGCCCAGCACCACATGAGGACCTAACCAACCCACGGGACCGGTGGAGAGCCGGATGCGTCGACGAGGCGCACGGCCGGTTCGGGAGGCGGGCCGAGGAAACGGACCGGTCGAAAGACCGGCACCGCGCCTCGGTCCGACCTCACTTCAAGCACGACGTCGCGATCCANAAGCGGTGGGTGGTCGAGCAGACCAACAGCACCCTCATGCTGCACCGTCGCCTGGTCCGCGAATACGAAAGCCGCCCGGAATCGAGCGTGTCACGCACCCTGTGGGCCTCAACGGCGAACCTCATCCGCAGACTGACCGGGACCCGCACACCATCCTGGCGCGATGCGACGTGAACACCACAACGATCCTGGAGCTGATCGACGC
>NZ_BAAALT010000137.1:0-2701 GCF_039528515.1 Luedemannella flava | reverse complement strand
GACGACGCCGCCGGCGCGGCGGTCGAGGCCGCGGTCGCGGCGCTGCTGCGCGAGCTGGACGCCGGGGTCGCGCCGGAGCGGGCCATGGGCACGGCGTTCGACGCGGCACTCGCGGCGGTGTCGGCCCTGGACGGCCCGACGACCCGGCACGCGTCGCCGAGCTGCACCTACGTGTCCGGAGTGGTCACCGCCGGTTGGCTGGCCGCCAGCTGGGTCGGCGACAGCCGGGCGTACTGGGTGCCCGCGGACGGCGAGCCGGTGTGCCTCACGGTCGACCACGCGCTCGCCGACGCGGACGGCGCCCCGCACTCGGCGCCGCTGACGCGGTGGGTGGGCGCCGACGCGGGGCACGGCTGCGCCCCCGTCCGGATGTTCGAGCCGCCGGGACCCGGGCGCCTCGTCCTCTGCTCGGACGGCCTGTCGCGCTACCTGACCGGCCCGGTCGACCTGGCGCCCGTGGCCACCGAGGAGCCGGGCGCGGCGGCCCGCCGGCTCACCCAGTTCGCCCTCGACGCCGGCGGCGTGGACAACATCGCCGTCGTCGTCCTGCCGTACCCGCCCGACGACCCCGGGGAGCACCGATGAATCCGAACAGCGACGTCAAGGTCGAGGTCTTCCAGAACGAGTACCTACCGGAGGGCGGCCGCGTCGTCGACGCCGTGGTCACCGTGACCATGGGCGAGGGCGCCGGCGCCCGCCGACCCGGCCCCACCGCCTCGGCCGCCGAGGTCATCATGATCGACGTGTCCGGCTCGATGCACGGCGACAAGATCGTGGCCGCGAAGAACGCCGCCTGCGTCGCCATCGACACGATCCGCGACGGGGTCTCGTTCGCCATCATCGCCGGCACGAGCGACGCGCGGGTGATCTTCCCGGGCGGCCGGCACCTGGCGTCGGCCTCCGGCAGGACCCGGTCGGACGCCAAGGCGGCGGTGCGGCGCCTGTCGGCGAACGGCGGCACCAACTTCAGCGCCTGGCTGACCGCCGCGCACGGCCTGTTCGCCGCGTCCCGCGCCGAGATCCGGCACGCCATCCTGCTCACCGACGGCGAGAACGGCGACCGTGAGGACGACTTCCAGCGCGTCCTCAACCACTGTGCCGGGGTCTTCGTCTGCGACAGCCGGGGCGTGGGCGACGGCTGGCGGGCCCGTGACCTGATCAAGGTGGCCGAGACCCTGCTGGGCACGGCGGACGGCATCAAGGACTCACGGCACCTCGCCGAGGACTTCCGCCAGATGACGGAGAACGCGATGGGCAAGACCGTGGCGGACGTGGCCCTGCGCGTGTGGACGCCGGGCGGCTCCCGGATCCGCTTCGTCAAGCAGGTCTTCCCCGACATCAACGACCTCACCGCGCGGCGCGCCGAGGTGAGCGCCCGGGTCGGCGACTACCCGACGGGCGCGTGGGGCGCGGAGAGCCGCGACTACCACCTGTGCGTCGAGGTCGCGCCCGGCGCCGTCGGCGAGGAGGTGCTGGCCGCCCGGGTGAGCCTCGTGCACCAGGACGAGATCCTGGGGCAGGGCCTGGTCCGGGCCGTGTGGACGGACGACCTTGCGGCCGCCACCGTCATCAACCGGAAGGTGGCGGACTACAGCGACCAGGCGGAGCTGGCCCAGGCCATCCAGGAGGGCCTGTCGGCGCGCGCGGCCGGTGACGTGACGACCGCGACCGCCCGGCTCGGCCGGGCCGTGCAGCTCGCCGCCGCGTCCGGCCGGGAGGACACCGCGAAGGTGCTCGGCACCGTCGTCGAGATCGTCGACGCCGCCACCGGCACGGTCCGGCTCAAGTCCCGCTCCGAGAACCGCGAGGTCGACGTTGACGCGGAGATCGCCGCGGTCGGCTCCCGCAAGACCCGCCGCGTCCGGCCCACCGAGTAAGGACCCCACATGCCTGTCTGCCCCAAGGGCCACGAGTCGGCGTCCGACGACTACTGCGACGACTGCGGCACCCCCATGACCGTCCGCCCGGCCGAGCCGGCGCCCACGGTTGTCGAGGCGGCGCCCGCCGCGTCGTGTCCGGCCTGCGGCAGCCCGCTCGACGGCCGCTTCTGCGAGCGGTGCGGCCACGACTCGCTGGTCGCACCGCCCCCGCCGGCGGAGCGCGCGCCGGAGCCGGTGCCGGCGGTCGGGGCCGCGCCCACCTCCTGGCTCGTCGTGGTCACCGCCGACAAGGACTACTTCGAGCGGGTACGCCGCATGGAGGGCCCCGACGTCGACGAGGTGACGTATCCGCGCTTCTGCCCGGAGCGCCGCTTCCCGCTCGACAGGGAGCAGTTCCTTGTCGGGCGCCGCAGCCGCTCGCGGGGCATCTACCCCGACATCGACCTGGCCGGCCCGCCCGAGGACGTGGCGGTCTCGCACACGCACGCGCTGTTCCTGCCGGACGCCGGGGGAGCGGGCTGGGCCGTTGTCGACCTGGGTTCGACCAACCGGACGTACGTCAACGACAGCCCGGACCCGATCGAGCCGGAGGTGGTGACCCCGCTGCGCGACGGCGACCACGTCAACGTCGGCGCCTGGACCCGCCTGACCCTCCGCCGCGCCCAGGTGGGAACGGTATGACGAACTACGCCCGCATGTACCGCTGGGGGATCACCCCTTGGGAGAGTTACGGAACGGCCGCCGCCGACAGCATCGCCACGCTGCTGGACCGGGAGGAGGCTGAGCGCTCGCGCCCGCTGGGTCGCGCGCTCGACGTCGGT
>NZ_BAAALT010000136.1:0-45986 GCF_039528515.1 Luedemannella flava | reverse complement strand
GTCATAACTGTAGGTGACGGTCTCCTGGCTCAGCCCGCCTCCCGCCGGATAGGTCACCGTGTTCGGAGAGCCGTCGTGGGTGAACGAGTGCAGCACGGTGAACGTGCCGGACAGCCCGGTCATCGCGGTGGTCGCCGGGATCGTGTAATCCTCTCCGGTCGACTGGTAAAGCCCGTTGTACGACCGATACTTGACCTTGTACTCCTCAGTGCCGCTGTTCAACCACCGGCTCGACGAAGCCATGTAGCCCTTGGCGTTGAGCGGGTCCCACTCCCACGTGGCGAGCTTGTTGGCAGTCGAAACGGACCCGCTGTAGAGGCCGGTCTTGCGACCGAGCCCGTCGTAGGTGTAGACCAACGTCGCCGGACGGTCATCGGTCGTCGTCAGCAAATCGCCGAAGTCGTTGTACGTCGAGTCGACCTCACCCTTGTCAGGGTCGTCCACATAGATCTGCCGGCCGAGGAAGTCGAAGCCGAAGTTCCAGACGTTGCCTGCGTTGTCGGTGACCCTGTCCTGCTGGTCCTTGCTGTTGAAGCGGTAGTAGGTCGCGTCGTAGTGGCTGCGGGTCTCGGAGCCGACGTTGGCTGGGTCCTTGTAGGAGCGCAGCTCAACGGTGCGACCCTCCACATCCGTGATCGTGGTTGTCGCCGTACCACCATCAGGCGGGATGAGCGACAACCGGTCACCTCCGTAGATCCTCGTGACACGGGACTGTTCGACGCCGGACGAGTTCTGAATCTGCGCCGTCCACCGGTTGGCGCGGTCGTAGACCGTCGCGGTCTGCTTCTTGGGCACCCCGTCGGCGATGGTGAAGAGCGTTGTTGACGGCTGCACGGTGGCGTCGAAGTGCTGGGACTCGGACACGACCCGGCCGAGCTTGTCGTACTTGGTCTCAGCGAACACCGTGCCTACCGCGCCGTTGGCCATGGACATCGACTGGGTCTGCCGTGCCCGCAGCAGACCGTCGTAGAGGGCGTACGAGGTGACGTAATAGGCGTTCACGGCGGTCGACGCCGCGTTCAAGGTCTGGGTGGTGACCGCGTTGACCCCACCGCTGTTGCGTAACGTGTAGGCGTAACGCTTGGACGGCGTGGTCGGGAACGACGCCTTGAGCCGGGTCGGCATCCATACCTCGGTAACTCGGCCGAGCGCGTCATAGCCGGCCTCGGTGCGTTTGCCGTTCACGTCGACGCTCGCGGTGGTGGAGCCCCACGCCGGCTCGACGGTGATCGTGGTCCCGCCGAGCGGTGTCGTTGACGTAACCGAGGTGACCGGGCCCGTTCCGGGCGTGTAGGTGGTGAGGGTGTGACTGCCCCGCACATCGGTGACGTCCTCCGGCCGGCCATAGTCGTCGTAGGCCGAGGTGGACTCAACCAGCCAGGCCGGGCCGGTGCCCGAAACCCACGACTTAGCCTTCATAAGCCCTGGCCACGCGGCTTGGGCGTATGGGATGCTGCGCCCGATGGTGATCTTCTTCGGCTGGCGAAGGCGGGATGAGCTCGCTGTGGCGGGATTCAGTTACAAGACATCATGGTTGGCCGTACCGGGCCGGTCCGTCGAGGACGTCGCCGACGCGCTCAATCTGGACCATCGTGAGGTACTGGACTGGGCCACCGGCACCGAGCGGGCTTACAAGTACGGCGTGTACGTGGCGTCGCCGGTGCCAGGCTGGACGCTGGCCCACGGTCGGATGCACATTCCGGCGGGCTTCGACGCAACCGACCCGGCTTTTCCTGACTGGCTGCGGCATTTGAGCCGCCAGCTCGGCGAGGTCCAGTTCTTCGCCAACGAACGGGTTCCGGACTACCACGCCTGGGCGCGGTCTCGCGATGGCGAAATCCTGCGCGCCTACTGCTTCATCGGCGAGCGGGGCGAGATACCGCTGTTCCTTGGCGAGCCGACACCCGACGAAACCGAGCTGGGCAAGGGCACACGAGGTCCGAACACCGACTGGGAGAACTGGTCGGAGGAGGAATGCGACGCCTGGTTCGCCACGACGCCGTCGGAATCTGACGTCATGACGATGGCCGGCCGCTGGAGCGTTAACCCGACCACCATCGACGACGACGCTGTCGTTGCCGCGGGCGTCTATGGCCTGCCGCCATCGGCGGCGCTGGCCGCCTGTGACCCGTCAGCCGCGGGCCACGGCGTGGCCGAAGATCACCGCGGCAGACACGACGTGACCTGAGTCAAAGTCATACGCGGTGGCCGCGGCGGGGTGGCTGCGGCAGTGGGAGGCAGCTGGGCTGCTCCCAGGCCTGCATCCTGATGCGTGAAGGACCACGGCTCCCTGTGGCGAATAGTGAGTCTTGTGGAGTGACGTGTGCGAACGTACCGCTGCTATTTCGATGCGGACCGTCAATCCCACTGTGGCGCGGGCCGCTTGGCCCTGGGTGGCTGCGGATCGCAACCAGTTGCGCGCTCGCGATCACCGGGTCAGCAGGTTCACCTATTGGTCAACTTGGCGCTTGTTTCTGATGAATGGTGTCGGCGGGTCGCCGTTAAAGTCGTAGACGTCGATACCGGCGAGTCGATACCGGTCCCAGCCGTTCGCGCTGATGTCGTACTGGGTGAGCAAGTGGTGTTCGTCAACAGTTACCAGACATGACGTTGCCTCGGCGAGGATGGCCTCGACCTGGTCGGGCTCAGCCAGCATACGTGCGATTAACGACGCGCGCGTCTGAACGTGTTCGTGACGAATGACCTTCCGCCACACCGCAGGTGCGGCGGAGCCCAACGCCAGCACTCCGCCGGAACGGTACCTGATGCGGATCTTGCTCGCTGCCTCGGTGCGGTACCAGATTGCATCGTTGAGTAGACGTATCCGATGTTTGTCCGTCAAGTCCGGTGACGAGACCGCGAACTGTGATACCGCGACCGCCGACGTGAAGTGTGCCTCATCTTGTGGATGCGGCTGCCATGGCATCAGATACGGCGGTACTGCGGGCATGCCGGCACGGTACCGGCGTCAGCTCCAACGCGATAGCCGGGTTCAACTTGTCGGTGGCTGGTCTTGTGGTTGGCCAAGCCGCAACGGGTCGGTGCCTGCGGCGAGGAGGAGGCGAGGGGGCCAGGTGTTGATTTTGAAGAGGGGTCGAGGGTCCTGGCCGTCGCGGTCGGTGTGGACGTAGGCAGTGGTGGGGTCGTTGTACCCGCGGCAGGTCACGATGCGGTCATCGAGGACGCCGATGGGTCCACCTGCGGATTGTCCGGGTTCCCAAGGGACGCCGGGAAACGGCTGCGTGGTGCCGGAGGCCGCGTCGGCCAGCACGAGATCGCCGCCGGTCGAGTAATAGTCGTACATACCCAGGTCGCGGTCATTAAGCCAGCCGAGATGGCCGTGGAAGTCATAACGGTGCTGCGGGGAACCGTCAGCCGTGCTCAGGACCACGACGGCGTCTTGGCTATCGTGGGTCTCAACATGATCAAACCAAAGGATTGTGGCCGCAAGAAGCTTGCTGTCTGGTGACCAGCTAATGCTGCTCTCCCAGGTACTCCATGACTCGTCGTCGGCGGTCCAGAGCCGTGCGCCGGTTCTGGAAGCTATGTCGATCACGTCGACTCTCGCGCGGTCGTCGGCTGACGAGAGGACGGCGATCTTCTGTTCGTCCGGCGAGAGGGCCGCCATGGTGTTCCGCGGTTCGCAGTGGCTGAGGACGAACCAGTCGCACTGGCCTGTCGGCAGGTCGAGTAGACACAGCCTGGCCTGTGTCGAGGTCGCGTCCGCTGAGGCGTCGAAGAGGATCTTTCGCCCGCTGTAGCTGAGATCATGAACTGTCCGGCGATGTGTGATGGGAATGCCCGCCAGGCGAACGAACGTCCCGTTACTGTCGTCGACCCCCACCAGCGGTAAGGCTCGACCGTAGGAGTCGTCGCCAACGACCAGCATCCGTACCCGCTCAACCTGCTGCTCGGGTAGGCATTCGAGTTTGACGTCCGCGAGGTCATTCACGAAACTGCCTTCCTGTCGTGAGCTTCCTGGGCAGCCATCGCCACCGCGGGCGAACGATCACTATGCGGGCGCAATCTCTGGCAGTTCGGCCGCGATGGTTGAGGCGTGTGT
The DNA here is from genome assembly GCF_039528515.1 of Luedemannella flava. Classification (NCBI taxonomy): domain Bacteria; kingdom Bacillati; phylum Actinomycetota; class Actinomycetes; order Micromonosporales; family Micromonosporaceae; genus Luedemannella; species Luedemannella flava. The sequence continues at coordinate 41,923 of NZ_BAAALT010000136.1, read as the reverse complement.
GTTGCAGGCGTCCAGCGGGTTGGGTAACAGTTCGAACCACCAGAGTTCGGGCGTGTCCGACCAGCGTTCAAGGCGCTGGATCCGGCCATCGGCGAGGAGCTGTTCAAGCCGGCTGAGCCCGCCGAGTGCAGCAACGTGACCTGCGCCTATCAGGTTTCCCCAGTGCATGCCGCGTGTCATGACGTCGAGTCGTTCGCCTCGCCACACGGCCGAGCCGCGTCGCTCGTAGGGCGACTGCATCTCGCCGGTATGACCGGAGCCGTGGAGGTAACCGGTGACCGCGTCGAACACGACCGCGGCGTTGTGCAGCAGCCCACGTACCCGTTCAAGTCCTTCGGAGCCGAGAAGCGGTCGGGTGACGGTGACCGCGATCCGGGCAGGGTGATCGTCCGGAAGCGGGCCGGTCGCGTCGGTGAACTGGTCACGCAATTCGACGGCGATATGGATGCCGCCACGGTACTGCGCTGACCGTCCGGTGCCGTTGAGCTGGTCGAGGCGGAGGGACAGGAAGTGCAACTGCCCGGCGCGCAACCGGTCGAGCACGGCGTGCCAACGGGCAGCCTCACCGCCCGTATGCGACCAGCGGCCTTTCGCGGACTTCGCTTCGATGGTGACGGCTATGCCGTAGGGTCGGCCTCGGTTGCCGCCGGCCGGGAAGCAGACGCGCTCGCCTGCCACGTCCAGGACCGGGTCAATGAGTAGCTGCCGCGCCTGGTCCAGCCATGCGGCGAGGGCGTCTGTCCGCGACGCGAGGTCGGTGTAGGTGTATAGCTCGCCGACGAGTGAGCTGGGCCTGGTGCGGTACAGCGGCGAGGGGTCCATCAGATCGACACCGAGGTCCTGCTCGGGTAGGTCCGCCAGGAACATTTCGTGGTCGGGGTGGACCGGCTCGGTGATGGTGCCCACGTTGGCCCGGGCCCAGGCGATCGCCGAATCCAGCTCGGTGTGCTCCTGCGGTACGACGTGCCACGGGCCGGCTATCGGCAGGAACCATAGGTCGGCGCCGAGCGGGCCCATGTACATCGTGATGCCTACCGGCGGGTCGGAGGCAAGGATGATCGTCCACATGGCGTGACCGGTCAGGCCACCCGCCGGCACTTCACCGACGGACTGTGCCACCAGGCAGCCCGGCCGACCCCAGTACTCGAGTTCATGCTGCAGCACAAACTCGTTCCAGGCATCGCCTGTCGTGTTCAGCGCTGCGGCCAGGAACATCGGCCCGGCCTCGCGCGGCAGCACGGCCCCGTCGCCCGAGGCGATGGTGATGGCCAGCGGCTCCGGATGGCGCAGGCGTTCCAGATCCGCCTCAAACGTCGACGGCAGGGGCGCGGCCGGACAGATACTCCCGTGCGCATCGAGGAGTCCGAGATCGGCGAGCGCGGCGAACAGGCCATCCTCAGCGAGCACGTAACCCCGGGCGAGAACATCGTCGAGCCGGGCAGCGTCGGCCGCGCACCCCGCCGCACGCGCCCACTCCACCATCGCGGCCACCACCGGTGCCCGTTCAGCGGCCAGCGTCGCCTCGTCGGGTTCCTCGACCCTGCCCGGAAGCCCGTACGCCGGCCCAGCCTCCTCGTTGAACAGCCACCGGAACCGCTCTTCGCCGCGATCCCAGCCCACGAGCAGAGCGACATCGCTGTCCATGACGACCGCTGTCAACATCGGGCCGCCGACGCCCGTCCACGGGAACCCATCCTGGCCTACCTCGACACCGTCAGGCTCCGCGTTCCGCGACACCAGCGCCGACCAACCGTCAACCGGGCCGACCCCGGGAAACCAGCCGCACTCAGCCGGTTCGGACAGACCCACCGCGTCATCGGTACGGATCACCGCGTACGCCGCCCACAGACCCACCGCGCCGTCCTCTCCTCGCCTTCCCCGCGGCCGCAGCGGCCAGCGGGCAGAACGATAACCGACGCCAACGACACACGCTGGACCATGCTGACAAGATCCGAACAGCCACGATGGGTGGCCGGTTCATGCCCTACTACTGGTGCGATCCGCCCTGGGGCAGGCAGATAGGACTGGCCGGAGTCCGGTGCCCCGTCCAGCAAGCTCCGTCGCACACGTCGGCCAGCCGGCGTGGCCGGTAGCCCAGGCCGGCGCTGCCGTCGCTCACTTCAATGAGAAACGTCCGGTACGCCTGCGGAAGCGGCGCCTCGTGCCGTCTCTCGAGTCGACCACCACCGCCTTGGGCAAGGGCGCTCGAACCTGCGGGACTCCACCCCGAAAGCCTCGGCGGTACCGGCTGGGCGCGCACCGCTGCAAGCATGGAGACGATCCGCTCTGACCGAGGATCCCGGCCTCCAAGCATCGGCACGTCCGTCGGCGTGGTATATGGCTGTGGCGACGAGCGGGAAGCGCTCCGCTGACCGCTTCCGATTTGAAGAAGCGCTCCGTCGGCCACTTCCGAGTTGGCGAACATGGCGAGGTCGTACTCGAGCCGCGAGACGCTCTCGTCGCCGGCGACGACTCGGTCATACTCCGCGTGAAACGAGTAGTGCTTGGGTGGTCCCCACCGGGCCGTCAACGCCTCGACGATGTCCCGGCGCTGCTGCTCGAAGCGGTCGTACGCCTCCTCGTACAGCCGCCAGGCCGTGAGGTCGTAGTCGGCGGCCGTCTCGTGCAGACTCTCAAACACCGCGATCGACGCGAAGTGAGCTCTTGCCCCACTCTGCGCTAATCCTTCCAGCCAGTCGCTGACATCATGTGCCCCGCCATGAAACGGCCGCGAGAGCAGTTCCTCAACCGATGCCACGACGTGCTCGATGTCCACCGCCGAACAATGCCGATGCGACATTGCACGGACGGCGGCAGATGCGCGTACTGAAGCGCGCTGGGTTTGGTGGAGGCTCCATTCCGTGAGGAGATGGAGTCATGGCACGACCGAGCCGGTATTCACCGGACTTCCGCGCGAGGGCGATCCGCCTTGTTGGCGAGGCCCGTCCTGATCATGAGACCGAGTGGGCGGCGATCACGTCGGTGGCTGCGAAGCTCGGGGTGAGTACGGAGACGTTGCGGAAGTGGCTGCGTCAGGCCGAGGTTGACGGCGGGCAGCGGCCGGGCACGACAACGGATGAGTCGGCGGAGTTGAAGCGGCTGCGGCGGGAGAACGCCGAACTGCGGCGGGCGAACGAGATCCTGAAGGCCGCGTCGGCGTTTTTCGCGGCGGAGCTCGACCGCCCCGGGCCGAGATGATCCGCTTCGTCGACGAGCACAGGGATCGTTTCGGGGTCGAGCCGATCGTCGGTGTCCTGCGGGGTACCGACGCCGGGTTCCTGTCCGTGTCCGGTTACTACGCCGCCAAGACGCGGCCGCCGTCGGCGCGTGCGGTGGCCGATGCCGCGTTGTGTGAGCAGATCACCGTCGTGCACCAGGCGAACTACGACGTCTACGGGGTCCGCAAGATGCACGCGGCCCTGCGTCGTGTCGGCGTGGACTCGGGCCGCGATCGGGTAGCGCGCCTCATGAGGGCACTGGGTCTGCACGGGGTGCGCCGGGGACGGCCGAAACGGACCACGATCGCTGATTCCGCGGCGGCGCGTCCGGCAGACCTGGTCCGGCGTCAGTTCGCCGCCGGCAAGCCCAACCAGTTGTGGGTGTGCGACATGACCTACATCCGCACCTGGGTCGGGTTCTGCTACCTCGCGTTGGTCATCGACGTGTACCCCCGGCGTCTGGTCGGCTGGGCGTTGACCACCCATCTACGCACCGACCTACCCCTTGAGGCCCTGGAGATGGCGATCTGGGCGCGTAACGAACGCCTCGACGGGCTGATCCACCACAGCGACGCCGGTTCTCAATACACGGCGATTCGCTACACCGACGCCCTCGCCGATGTCGGCGCGCTGCCCTCGATCGGATCGGTCGGCGACTCGTACGACAACGCCCTCGCCGAGTCGACCATCGGCCAGATCAAGGCCGAGCTGATCCACCGACGCGGCCCTTGGCGCACGATTGAACAGCTCGAATACGCCCTGTTCGAGTACATCGACTGGTGGAATCACCGCCGACTACACGGCGAGATCGGCATGCGCACCCCAGCCGAAGCCGAGGCAACCCACTACGCTCAAACCGCGCTTCTGACCGAGGCCGGTACCCAATGAACTGAGCCTCTACAGAACCCAGCGCGCTTCAGTTCGGACCACCGACTGCGCGGTGGCAGCGTCGACGGTCGGCGCGACAAGCTTAAGTTCGATGGCGAGGGCGGCGTACCGCTCCGGAATCAAGTCAGGATTCTCTGCAGCGATCCACCAGACGACGTCGTAGGAGTCAGTATGAAAAACCGCACATACCGCCCTCTAAACGCTATGACATCGATTCAAACTGAACTTCAAAACCGGATCCATCGCTGAAAGGAATCGGCGACCAAAGATTGTTCAAAATTTCCCACACCAACCGTACCGTTACCCAGTCAGCATTGTTGCCTATTAACGTTAGAATCAACATCGCATCGGCATTCGAGATCTCATCTGTCGGCGAGTCATCAGCCACTTCAGCAACGGTCGCTTGAACCACTTGGACAGCAGAATGCGCTTCCAACAGGATCGGATCGCCGTTAGACGGTTGTGATTCACGACTCAGATGGCAGGATCTCCAATCCCTACCCGACTTCTCGTTTGACACATATATGTCGTCGTCATTGCCTATGAGCGACGAGGAAATTACTGAATAGAGCTCTTCGGCAGCCAGGCCCTGGGTTCGCAGAAAGAACGTAATTCCGTACGCCACAATCAGCACACCAATCTAATAGTGACTTTGCTGGATGTGAATTGGGTAGCCAAAGTTATCGCGCAACCAATCGTCCTTCATCTTCTGTACACCACCATACTTCTTCGCACCCCATTTTGTCTCAACATATGCAATAAGCTTACCATCGCGGTCCCAAACGCCCATATCGAAAACTCGATCTCCGTAGGGCGTTGCAAAGGTCATTGCGACCCGATTTTCCAAGTCCGTTACCACCATCAGACCGTGTTCTCTAAGGTACGCTGCCACATCATTTCGATAACCGTCGCCAGCCAGCTTATTAATCGCCTCGCTGCCTTGTGGACCAAAAAGATCATTTACTTCGCCCTTGGCGTCTGCCACAAATCTGGCACCCGTCGGACAGTTTGAGTTGTGAACCAGAACAGACGTTTGCCCAGCGATCACATAGTACGTATGGACCTTGTCCACTGTGAGGTTGTACATGGCTTCGGCGCGGAGGACTTCACGGACCTCTGTCACGACGACCGGTTTCAGCTGGTCGGTCATCAGTTGGTCGCCGGGGTGGAGTTGGCCTGCTTCGGTCCAGGTGCGGGCCCGGTAGTTCCAGAACGGATGGTTATCTGTGGTATGAATGGTTTTTTCTTGTCCATCCAAGTCACGGATAACAAGGTCCGTGAGGTTGTTGTCCTGGTGGACGAATTTGGCGCCTACAAGGCGGTCCGTGGTCTGTCCAGAGATAGGGTCGGTAGCGCGGACCCAGTCACCGACCTTGACGTCGCCAATCGGTTTGGTTGTTCCTCCGGCCATTTGGACGGGTGTGCTGCTGGAGAAGCTACAGAACGCCCCCGCTGCCTTTTGCCGCTGCACCACCACGGCGGCAGCGAGTTCATCTTCTAGTTTGGCGGCGCCTCGGGCTCCGCCCTCGAAGAGCATTTCGCTCCCCTTGACGGCGGCGGTTCCGGTTAGTCCGGTTGCTCCTCCCGCAAGTCCTAACCCGCTCCCGCCAAAGCCGTACATGTCGACAATGCCTTCACCTACACCGGTTGCGCATGCGACAAGGGCACCGAAGCATGCGGCTATTGCGGGGAGGGCAACGACGGCGACGAGGTCAATGGCGACGACGGCCAGGCCAACCTTTATGGAGGCAGCCCAGAATGCAAAACCCGGATCGTTGTATTCGATGGTTTTGCCGGTGATTTGGTTTTTTGCGCATTGACTGAACGAGTAGCCCTTGAACGCGACGCAGAGGAACAGCCATCCTTGGTCTGATGTTGCCGCGAACTTGTAGATGTCGAGCCAGGTGGGTACCGCGGGTCCGGTATATCCGGCTTCCCGCATGCCCTTCAGTGGGATTTCAGCGCCGGGCCTCGTGCTTACGGTGGCAGGACTGTTGAGGTATGCGACCGTGTCGGGGTCCAGAATGATTATCTGCCCAGATTGCGTGCAGGGGTCATGCGGCGAGGTATGAACGCCTTTGCAGCTGCCTTTGCCGTCACCTCTGGCGGCGGAGGTTTTCTTGTTGTTCTTTTGGATGGTGACTGCGCGGTTGATTCGCTCGCGTGTTTTCTTGGCAGTTTGGCCCTGGGTGGGGATTTCGAGTGTTCCGTTGGTGCCCGTTGCGGTGGTGTAGTCGAGTAGGGCGCGGTGTCCGTTGGTGTCGCTGAGGGTGGTGGGTGTGCCGTTGGCGTAGAGGTAGCGGTTGATTTGGGCGATGGGGTTGGGTGCCAGGGTCCAGGTGTCGCGGGAGGCGAAGGTGCCGAGGTCGGGTTGGTACCAGCGGGCGGCGGCGTTGACCTGGCCGGTGTCGGGGTCGGCGTAGCCGCCTTGGAAGCCGAGCGGGGTCGTTGATGAGCTGGCGGTCTTGACGCCCCACGGGTCATAGGTGGTCGATGCTGTGACGGCGGCGGTGGCGGCGATCGTGGCGGTGACGTCGCCGTGCAGGGCGTCGCTGATGAGGATCTGCGCTGCGTTGCTGCCGGTCTTGCTACTCAGTGGTGTGCCGGACGGATCGCGGACAAGTTTTGTCGTGCTCGCTCCGTCGGGGACGACAGTGGCGTTGTTGGACAGGTCGGTGTATCCGAAGGCGGCGTTGCCGCGTTTGATGACTCGGTCGAGGCTGTCGTAGGTGTAGGTGGTGGTGGTCCCGCCGCTGATGGCGGCTTGGGTGAGCCGTTCGAAGGCGTCGTAGGTGTACGTCGTGGTGGTGGTTGCCTTCGTTTCGCTGGCCATTGTGCCGCGGGCGGTCCAGGTCCACGTTTGGCTGGCGATTCCGCCGCCGACTGCGGTCAGTGGCCGGTTTCGTTCGTCGTAGGTGGTGGTGCGGATGCCGATGTTGTTGGTGATCGTGGTCCGGTTGGACGCCTTGTCGTAGCCATAGGTAGTGGTGACCCCGGCCGGGTTGATCCACGTGGCGAGGCGGCCGAGGCCGTCGTAGGTGTAGGCGTTGGGTCCAGCGCCGGCGACGCCGTAGGTTGTTTTTGAGGTGAGCAGGTTGTCGTCGTCGTAGCCGTAGATGGCGGAGACAGCGGTTGTGCCGCCGGATTGGCTCCACGCGTCGGTGGTGAGGCGTCCGCGGTTGTCGTAGGTGAGGTCGCGGGTGCCGTTGCCGGCACCGAGGGTCATGGAGTCCAGTTGACCGGCGTTGTTGTAGTCGTAGCTCGCGGTCGTACCGGTGAGCGGGTCGGTCAGGGTGGTGATGCGGCCGGCGTCGTCGTAGCCGAAGGTGGTGTGCCCGGCAGTGTCGTCCCGCTCGGTAAGTCTGTTGTCACCGTCGTAGGTGAAGGTCGCGTTGCCGGCGGGTGCGGTTGACGCGGTGAGCAGGTCGCGGTCGTTCCAGGTGAAGGTGGCGTTGCCGCCGGGTGCGTTGACCTGGGTGGTGCGCCCGAGGGCGTCGTAGTCGACGTGTCGAGCGGTGGTGGTGGCGCCGGTGCCGGCTTCGTCGGTGACCCGGCCGAGGCCGTCATATGTCTTCGTCCGGGTGATGCCGCCGGGAAGGATGGCTGTGGTCGCTTGGCCGGCAGCGTCGTAGGCCAGCGTCCAGGTGCGGTCGGCGGTGTTGGGGTGGACGGTGGTCGCGGGTTCGATGGTGGTCTCGAGCAGACCCCAGGTGTTGTAGGTGTTTTCGGTGAGGTTGCCCTTGCCGTCGACCGTGCGGACCTGGTTGCCGCGCCGGTCGTAGCCGAGCGTGACGGTGACGGCGGTGGTGGCGTTGGCCGGGTCAGCGCGTTGGGTGACGCTGGTGAGTTGACCGGCTGCGTCGTAGCTGAGGTAGGTGGGTCGGCCTGCGGCGCTGGTGGTCTGTGTGACCTGACCCATCGCGTCGTAGGTCGCGCTCGCGGTGGACAAAGTGGTTGCGCAGGTTCCGCTGCCGGTGGCCGTGCACAGCGAGGTCGTCACTGACCGGCCGGCCAGGTCGTAGCTGGCGGTGGTGACCGGGTTGGCGTAGTTGCTTCCCTGTCCGGAGGCGGTCAGGACGGTTCGGCCGGCGAGGTCGTAGCGGTTCTCGGTGAACCGTCCGGTGGGGTCGGTGCCTCGAATGATCTGCCCGGCCGCGTTGTAGGTGGCTGTGCCGGTCTTGCCCATGGGAGTGGTGACGCTGGTTGCGTTGCCGGCGTCGTCGTATCCGGTGGTGGTGACATAGGCATAGGTGGTGGTGCCGGTGCGTTCGATGCGGGTGGAGGTGACCGGACGGCCGAGGTAGTCGTAGGTGGCTTCGGTGCGTCCGCCGGTGGGGTCGACGGCGGCGATCTGTTCGCCGGCTCGGTCGTAGGTGTAGGTCCACACGGGGGAGGTCTTCGGGCCCGATCCATCCGGGTCGGGCTGGGTGCGGGTGATCAGGCGGCCGTACAGGTCGTAGGTGTTGGTTGTGCTGCGGCCCAGGGGGTCGGTGACGGTTTGGGGCAGTCCGGCCGTGGTGTACGTGGTCGTCGTGGTCGCGTTGGTGATCGGCGACCCGCCGGGCGGCGTGTAGGAGGGCATCGTGACCGCTGTGGTCCGGCCTGCGGCGTCGACAGCGGTGATGGTGACGTTGGCGTTCGAGTCGGAGGATTGTGTGAGGTCACCGAACGTGTTGTGCCCGACGGTGGTCAGCGGTCGCTGGCCGGTGATCGCTGACCCGTTTTCCCAGATGGTTCGGGCTGGGCTCTTGACTGTGACGACGAGGCCGGTGCGGTCGTAGGTGTAGTCGGTCACGCCGCCGCCGGCGTCGGTCTGCGATGTCACGAGGCCGCGGGCGTCGCGGACGACGGTGGTCGTCATGGTGGTGGGTGAACCGCCGGTGTTGTCGATCACAGAGGTGAGCTGACGGTCGGCCAGGTCGTAGGTGTAGTCCGTCTTTTCGGTGCGTCCCGGTGATCCGGCGCCCGTCAGCGTGGTGCGGGCGACTTGGCTGCTCGCCGTGAAAGTACGGGTAGTGGTGCGGTTCAACCCGCCCGGGTCGAGGGTCGTGGTGGTTTCGTTGCCGGCCGCGTCCCAGGTGGAGGAGGTCGTGACGCCGCCTGCGGTGACGACGGTGGTGGGGTTGCCGTCCGCGTCGTAGGTGTTGACTGTCATGTCCAGGAAGCTGCCGGTGGGAGCTCCGTTGGCGTCGAGTCGTGGGCGGCGGGTGCGGTAGACGCTGTTGTCGTTGTTGTACTCCGTCAGCGTGGTGCGGCCGATCGCGTCGGTTGTCGATACGAGGCGTCCGCCGGCGTCGTACGAGTTGGACACAAGGACCAGAGAAGTCTTGGACGAGTCGGCCGGATCCACGTTGGAACCCACCGCGGTCGCTTCGAGCAGTTTGTGGCTGTCGTCATACTGGTAGGTGATCTGCGGCTGGCTCGGGCTGACACGGGTGGCGACGTCGCCGCTGGTGTTCCAGGTCAGTGTCTCCACCGACCCGTCCGGGTTCGTGGTGCTGGTAAGTCGGCCCGCAGGGTCGTAGGCCCAAGTCGTCGTCCTTGAGGCATCGCCGCCGGTGAGGTCAGAAACCACCTGTTGTGTAGGCCGGCTTGCGCTGTCGTAGGTCACTGTGGTCTTGCTGGTGTGGGTTACACCGGTGATCGTGTTCGGGACAGCGACCTGCGTCGTGGTCAGCATGTTGCTGGCGACGTCGTAGGTGAGTGTCTTGGTCATGAAGTCGTGGTGACCACCGACCTCGCTCGAGGTGGCCACCGTCTGCGGACGGCCAAGGTTGTCGTACGTGGCCGTGGTGACCAGGCCGACTGGGTCAGTCGCCGTGAGTAGGTCGCCCTTGCTGTTGTAGGCGTAGTTCGTAATGCCGCCGTTGCGGGCCTTCTGCGAGAGCAGCACTCCGGCGGGCACGTTGCCTCCGCCGGCTGCTGGTGTGGCGTCGGCGGGCGGGGTGAACGTGATTGACCGCTCGGAGGCAAGGCCGGTTCGGAAGGAGGAGAAGACACTGGCGACCGTGCCTGCGGCGTTTTCGATGCCGACGACGGCCGTCTCGCCGAGCTCGCGCCCATTGGTTGAGGTGAGATTGCGGTAGTTGAAAGTGATCTCGTCGCTGTCCTCGTAGAACGTCACCTGGGCATCGAGCCGGATGTCGAGGGGGTCGTCGTAGAACGTGGCGTTGTACCACTCGATGGTGTAGGTGCGGTTTGGACTGTCACCGCTCTTGCTGGTGCGGACCTTCGCGCTGGAGTCGATCTCGAGGTCGTCGCCGAACACGTAGACGGCCGCGTTGGGCTTGTCCGTGGAGGGAATGCGCCGGATCGCCGGCGGTTTGGCACTGGTGTCGAGCGGGTCGAACGACACGTAGCCGTTGGTCGTTACCCACACGGTGTTGTACGTCTGCCCGTACAGTTCGATCGGGAACTCTGGTGTGACCTGCTGTACGGCGTCATCGCCGGTCAAGGTGAGGTTCGTCGTTGCAGGTGTGTAGGGGGTGGAGTCCGTGCTCGTCATGGCGTACGGGGTGTCGGTGCCGGTGGCGTAGGTGGATGTTTCGGTCGGCGCGTTCGACTGCCCGGCCGGCTTGGGGTAGGTGGTTTTGATGACCCGGCCGGCGCTGTCAAGGGTGTAGGTGGTGCGGTAGGTGGTGTCGGTCGCGCTGCTGGAGCGTGCGTCGGACTGCCAGAGGACCTTGTTGTTGCGTGGGTCGAGTGGGTCGGAGTCGTTGTAGAAGTAGCCGGTGTACTCGGTTTGGCAGTCCGGGGCCACGGTGCGGCAGGTGGTCTTCGCCGTTACGTTGCCGTGGGCGTCGTTGACGAGTACGGCTCCGTTTTCGTTGGGGTCGGTGGCCTTGCTGACGAACCCGTAGGCGTCGTACTCCCACAGCGAAGGCTTCTCGTCACCGACGGTTCGGGACGTCAAGCGTCCGCCGGTGCGTACGTCGTAGGTGTAGGCGACCTGTTCGTGGATGTCGGAGGACACGGTGACGGTGTCTTGGGCATCACCGTTCGCGGCCAGGCCGAGACTTGGCGCCGATAGGCTCCAGTGTGCGCCGTTGCGGTCGGTCAATGTGGTCACTCGTTCGGTGACGCTGTCGTAGCCCACCTGTGCAGCGACAAATGATCCTGGCTCTGTGATGGTCGTCAGACGGGTGCCCGCTGTTCGGGCCGCGTAGTGAGCCGCCACGTCCTGCGCGGAGAGGGGCTTGTTGTAGAACGCGACGTCATCGATGAGTCCGGTGTACGGGAAGTTCCCGCCGGGGGTCGAGGCCCAGCCACTGTTGGTGCGGCCGTTGCCCAGGAAGGCGTACGCGTTGGACTGATGAATCACCTGACCGGACAGTGTGCCAACCAGTGTCCCGTCAAGGTAGAGACGCTGCTCATTGCCTTCCGAGACGAGAACCGCGTGATGCCAGGCGTTGTTGTTCACGACGCCAGCGGAGGCTAGGTCGGCGGTTTCACCAGTGTAGAAGTGTCCGTGAAGTTTGCCGTCGGTTCCTACGTAGAGGAATGGGGCGAAGCTGGCGAAGCTGGTAGCTGACAGCGACCCGCTCTGCTCGCTGACCAGCACGCCGGTCGAGGATGTCTTGAACCACAGTTCGACTGTTTCGAACGTGGACAGGTTGGTCAGGTTGCTCGGCAAGGTCACCGAGGTGCTGGACGCGGCGTTGAATGAGGCGGCCGTGTCTGCCGACCCGCCGAGTGCGCCGGCTGCGCCGAGTGTGACGTTGGCATAGGTGCCGTCGAACTTGCCCGGCTCGCCTGCTACCACGTTCGAGGCGGTCGCGTTATCGGTCTCTCCCAGCGGCCAGTACGCAGCCGGGGAGCCGTCCGTGACCAACGTCCGGTAGAACGATCCGGCCTGATACCCGTAGGTCACGCAGGAGCCGGCACCCAACGGTCCGCACACCGATGTCAGATTGTTGCCCGTATACGTGTAGTTCCAGGTGGAGACCGGCTGTCCAGTACTCGGGGCGTCGGTGCTTACGCTCGTGACGTGCGACCCGGTCCAGGTCACATGCAACGCACGGCCCGACGTCACGTCGGTCACCTTCGACAGCTTGCCCGACGAGTAGGTCAACGTTTGCTTCAGACCATCACCATCGGTTACCGAGATGACGCGACCGGTCGTGTCGAAGACACGACGCGTACCAGTTACTTCCACCAGGGTCCACGTCTCTACAGGGAACGTCGCGTGCACGAGTGCGAGGTTCGTTCCCGGCGGTGGGGTGTACGTGTCGTTGTAGTTGTGCCCGAACCGGATCTGTAGGCCGGTCGGTGCAGTGACCAACGCGTTGCCGTCGTCTTCCACGGTCAGTCGCTGGTCCCAGGGCGTGACCCATCCTGCTCCGAACGCACCGTCGGTGCGCGGGTCCAGCGAGTTGTACGTACGCACCACCGACAGTTCCGGGCCCACGACCCCCACCGTCGCGTCAGTGACCGTCGTGGAGAAGTTGCCGACCCGCGGGTTAACGCCGGGCATGTCCTGCCCGTCAGCGGCACCCTGCAGATGACTCGTGACCGGCGGCTGCTTCACCTGCGCGGTAAACGTAATCGGATCGGTCCACAGTGACCACGCTGCCGTGTCCGACACCCGCACGCGATACCAGCCGTAGTCGTCGTACGTCATGACATCGTTGTTCGGTTGCCACGACGCATTCGTGATCGTTCCCGACGCCTGGCAGTTGTACTTCTCGTTCGGGTAGCCGCCGCAGACCTCGAACTGGTACCAGCGCGTCGTTGATGAGTTGTCCGGGTCGTAGTACTGCGCCCACAAAGTCGGTCGGACCGTGTCGATGATGGTGTCCCCGAGCGGCCACCAACTCGCCACGTAAGGGGCTCCGTTAGCGCGCGTGAACGTGGCACTACCGAACGGAACACCGTACTGGCTGTTGAACGACCCGCCGGAATTGGTCATGTCCAGCCGCAACGTGTACGTTCCGATGGTGGCGATCGCGTTGACCGTCAGCGTGAGGTCTACCGACTGGTGTGGCGCGACGTTGCTCGGCATGGTCACGGTGCTGGTCTGCACCGCGGTGCCCGACGAGTTAAGGATCTTGTACTGCAGTTTGTAGTTGTTCGTCGGCGTCCACGTCGTGGTGCCAAAGTTCGTCACCCGGACCGCGATCTTGCCTGCTGTCGTCGCGGTCACCGGCGGGTCGAACACAGCCGGGAAGGAGTACGTCGCGCCCTGATCGGCGTAGGTGATGTCCAGGTACGGCGTGTGCGAGCCCTGGGAGGACGAGAACCGCTTCCACGCCAGCTTGTCCGTCGTGGAGGCACGCAGGGTCAGCCCGTAGAACGACTCGGTGCCGTGCGCCCACTTCATCACCCGCGACGCCGGCAGGGTCAGCGACTCCCACGCGTTTGCGCTGCCACATGGGTCGTAGCCGTGCGCGAACGACTTCGTCACCAACGCGGTCGACTCATACGAGGGGCCCGGCCACGTCTTCGTCGTAGAACCTGCCCACGACTGCGTCACCTTGTACACGCTCAACGGCTTCGCCGTACACGACCATGACCACGTGTTGTAGACATTGAGGTTGGCGCTCTTGATGTACTTGTTGTGCAACGCACCGGTGATGTCGGGGAAGTGAAGATAGGAGGCGTTCTTGTCGCCACCACCGTTCCAGGTGCCCGCGAGGAGCTCGGTGTTACCGGAGTTGTTCTGGTTGGCGTAGTCGTGCGAGGACACGAACGTGTCATCGCTGGCGGTGTAGTAGCTCGGATCGACGATCACCGGGTAGACCCGGTCACTGTCAGACAACCACGCGTCGTCCAGGTCGACCAGCAGAGTCCAGACACCGTCGCGCTTGTCCAACCGGTAGCTCACGCCCGAGGACACCGCGCCGGACCCGCGGTGGCCCGGATCGGCTGAATCAACCATGTAGCCCGGCGGGATGACACCCTCGACAATGCCGCCCACCGATACCAACTGGACCTCACCGGACGCTTCATCCAGGCGAGGCGTAACACCCGACATCGACAGGGGGAACGCCCACGACCGCGGCGCGGCGGCGGACTCCAAGACGATCGATTCCTTGATTCCCGTTGCTGTCGCCGACAGCCGCACATCCGCATGCGGACGAACGTCCTCGAAGACGGCCTCATCGCCAGCCACGGTCACCGCGGCCGCAGCCGCGCCCGCCAACCCGAACCCGAAGTAGTAGGAGTCTCGAAGTTGCACCTTCACCAGCTGCGCGTCCGAGCCCACCGTCGCAATCGACACCGGTGCCGCCGCCACCGGTTCCAGCCGCCCGAACGCACCATCACGCAGCGTCGAGTTGAGCTCGACAAAGCCACCCTTGCCGTCCGGCACATAGTGCGGCTGCGAGTACACCCGCATCGTCGACGTACCATCAGCGTTGGCGAACGTCGTCGAGTTGGGCGTACGCATGGAGGGCACTTCGCGGGTCAGGCCCGAGGTCGTCTGCGCACTCGAGCCATCCACAGGCTCGGCGACCTCGAGCTTCTGGTCCTCATCGCTCGCTTCGGAGATCTTCGGCAGCGGGTTCTTGTACCGCTTCTCAGGATTAGGCGCCTTCAAACCCGCAGCCGACCCGGCACCCTTCGCCAAAGGCGTACGCCCCTGGTCAGCCGCTGCCTCATGTGAGCGACCCGCCGCCGTCCCCTGCGCCTGCTTCGGCGCACTCAACCGCGCACCCGCCGGAAGCTTGGGATCACCAGCCGACGCGGCCTGCTGCCACGGAAGGACCACCAACAGCGACGCAACCAGCCCCAGCAGAACCACCGGCCATGCCCGCCGTAGCCGCGACCCGATCACCGAAATGCTCAACCCGGATAGCCAACGACTACGCACAGCGCCTCCCCGCACAGCACAACAACTGTGCAAGCACGGTACGAACCCTGGGCGCCGGCTGTAAAGATCACCTACAACTGGTGACCACAAATGGGACGCCGAGCTTTCACCCGGGCAAGCCGATCACGCAGAGGCATGCGATCTCATCACTATTCGCACAACAACGTGGGAGACACATTCGGCACATGCCACGCTTTGCCATCTACTAAGGACTGTTGGGGCGCTGCATTCGCTGTGCGAGCAGGGCTGCCCCTGAATGTGGATGCCAGGCATCGTCAGCCACTGGCACCGTGCGCGCGTGATGGGACAGCCGAGCGGCTATCTCACGCTTGCGCTGCCGTCCGGCCAAACGAACACGGACCTGGTCGATGCGCTGGCACGGGCGGTGTGTCGAGGCGCGTCGGGCGACGACATCCCGGCCGAGCTCACGGACGGATTCGGCCAGTCCGACGACGGCGAGTTCGTTTTCGACCGGTTCAATGCCGGGCTGATCCGCGCCGCCACTGGGAGCGAGGGTAGCCGGCCACGGCGCGAGAAGGATCCGATCGCCTGGGAGAGCTTCGAGCGCGGCATGGCCAACTCGTCGTTGCTGGCAAAGGCGCACGCGACGCCGCCGACCGAACCTTCGACGGTCAGTACCTGCCGATGCTGCGGCGAGCCGATACCGGCAGGCAACGCCGCCTGGGACTACGAAGCGCCCGATCCGATGCTGCTGCTGCCGGACGCCGAGGCCGACCGGGTGCGCGTACTGAACAGCAGCGTCTGCATCGCCGACGGTATCGGCAACTTCATCCGCATCATGCCGGTGGACATGGACGACGGCCGGACCGCCGCGCTGGGTGTCTGGATCTACCTGCGGTACGAGGAGTACGAGCGGGGCCGGCATGCCATCACCGGTGGCGTCTCGACCTGGCAGGGCATGCGCATCTCCGGGCGGCTGGCAACCGCGGTGCAGCCGTGGCCGGACGCGTTCGGCGCGATCGTGACCGCAACCGTCCCGGCGGACACGGCCGTCACCGAGACACGGGCGCCGTACCTGACCGAGACCGACAACGAGCTTCTCCATGACGTACTCACCCGATCATGGGCGCTGCATGAGGTCTTCCGTGGCCGCAACGCTCACCAGCCGCGCCCGATTCCGCCGCATGACAGAACAAGGCTGTCGACTCGGATGAGCAGACGGCCGAGGACGCCGGTCAGTCTGTCCACGAACAGGAGCGCGTCGTCGCGCCGGGGTACACGAAATTGACCTCTTCAGACTCGGAGAAGCGCTCTGTCGACCGCTTCCGAGTTGGAGAAGCGCTCCGTCGACCACCTCCGAATGGAGGCACAGCCAACTACCCAGCTGCCGCTGACCGGCCGTGTAAGGCAACGGTCGGTGCGGGGCGGCCCCACCGGTGTTGGCAGGTCGACCACGCCCCACGACCGCAAGGGCAGGCGCGGCTTCCTTTGACAGGTCGCAGGTTTCGCCAGTAGCTGCGGATCGTCAAATTCGCCGCTCCGGTAGTCAGGCCGAAGTCGTCGACCATTCAAGAGAAGTTGTCATCAGGTCGGACACCAGGCATCCCGCCGATATCAGCGCGTCTGCGGCGTGCAACGCAACTTCGTTGTCCAAGGACCACTCACCACCGCTGGATGTTCTCATCGACAGTGGCGACCGAGCGTAATACCGCTCCACCACAGCCCCTGTCTGGTGCGCCATCGGTGGCGAGGCAAGCGCGATTCGCGCACCGAAGGCAGGGTGCGCCGCGTCCGACAGCCAGTCGTACCAGGTCCGGTACCGCTCGTCTCCTGTGGCACGGACGAGTCTGGCGACGTAAGTGAGAATATTCGTGGCCTTCGGCAGTTCGGGGAAGTCCTTCAGCCGCGATGAGAAGCCGGCCTCGGTCAGAACCTGCGCGAGCAGGCTCCGGACCTTATCCGGACGAGCCACTGGGTCGGGAGGAGTCTGTTTCGCCTGCTCCCAAGCGGTTGTGAGCTTCGTGCACTCGTCCAAGAGGCAGGCTGCCTCTTCGATCAGGGCGCGTACCGTGACTGCCCCTGATGTGATCCGCCAACTGCCCAGGTTGTACAAGGAATCCTGAGCCAGATCCACCGCACGCCACGCGTGGACCAGGTACCAGCTAATCAGACGCGAGTGGAGTTCCGGATAGATCACACCGGCGGCCGGGTCGCATTGGCCCATCTCGGACGGCTGATCCACCGCCAATACAGTCTCCTCTTCGGTCGACTGTACGAAGATCCAATCTTCGCGTCCGGCAGCGACCAGATCTCGCCACCGCTTTACAGCACTACCCCGAAGCGGCACAAGGACGACTTCACGGGTATACGCGTCAGCCGTCAGGTCGTCCAAAGCCTCGAACCGGCGCGCCAGTTCGGCCAGCTGCTCCGTGCGAGGAGCCCTCAGCGCCTCCGCAACCCACGGCGCCAAGCCCTCGGTTATGTCGTGGCCCATACTCCGAGGATCTCATGGTGGCGAGGGCGGAACGCAGCTCCGGCCACGCGGATGAGGCTCCCGGCGTGCGCCCGCAGCGGACATCGGCCATCACTACCCCGGACCCAGAGAACCAGCTCGGTTTACGAGCTGTTCCGATTACCAGCGGGGGTCTGTAGGAGTACCTGGGGGTACGGGAGATCACGACCGAGCAGAAGACAAAAGTCCATCGTCGCTATTCGATGGGCTCAGAAGTCGACCCCGAATGACCTGGGATAACGCCGGATGACGCGAGCGCATGCGGTGGTCATCTATGCGAGAGATGGGGCGAACGGTTTAAAGTCCTCAGCTCTGCCATTGATCTAGCGGCCGTCGCATCGAGCTCGGGTCGTTCTTATCGCCTCGCCGCGTTCTCCCAGTACGCCAACGAACGGGGCCCGGTCATCGTGCTCGATGAACCAGACCTTGAACTTGGATGCCAAGGCATAGGGAGTCGTGACGTCGCCTGCGGCGTCGGCCATACCGGAGCGGCACCGTCCCGGTGCAGCCCAACGCCGTTCACGGCCCGCCGCGCCTGTTCCCGCATCGCACCACCGGAGCTAAATGATCTTGTGCTCCCAATCTGCTCCCAATGTAAGGACCAACAATGCAAAAACCCGTTACCGCATCTTCGGTAACGGGCTAGCTGAACTGTTGATATAGATGGTGGGCGATACTGGGTTTGAACCAGTGACCTCTTCCGTGTCAAACGATCGGCCCGCAAGCCGCTGACCAGCGACTCTGCAACAGCCTGCGAACACGGCAGCGCCGTTCAGTGCAGGTCACGCCCGCTGGGCACGGTTCAGCGCCGTTGGGAGCGACCTGCTGCTCCCAATCTGCTCCCACGGCCGCAACTGCGGCCCCAGCCGACATAGCCCTGGGTGGCCGCGCGGATCACGGCATGAGCGGATGGTTGACCGCGTGCCCACGGGCGCTGACCTGGTCGGCGATGACCTCGCTGATCGCCTGCACGCAACCGAGCGCGACGGTCCACGCGGTTGGCCTACGCGCTACGGCACGCTCAGAAATGGACGTTTACTTCACCCGCTTTGAGGCCCCGCGCCGGTTACGCTTACCGATCGTGACGGTCGAAGAGCCGAAGGCCCAGGGCATTCGCTGGTGGCTTGTGCTCTCATGCACGGCCGCGGGTGGGGTCGCGATTTGGGTTACGTTCAAGATCGCCGGGCCGGACTCCAGAGAGGACATCGCCGTCGCCTTCATGGTGGAAGCTGCTGCGGCGCTCTTTCTGCTTGCCTTCTTCTTCTTCCTTGAGCGGAGCTTCACCACGAGGGTCACGTCCACCGTCGTCCGAGAGGTCCGTGACCGGGTGGTCGCCCCGCTTGAGGCCCGTGTGGACAATATCGCGACCGAGATCGCGAATCTGCAGCGAGAAGTTGACGTGGGCCTTCAGGAACAAACAGCTCGTCACCATGATCTTGTGATGGCTCTTGACCCTCCGACCGCTGGATCAGTTGGCGCCGCGCTCAGCGAAGCGACCAGGCTCAATGCCATCGCTGGCCAAGTAACTGTGCAGGCCAACGAGGACCCGCACGGCATCTGGGTGACCTTCTCCTACGGCGCGCACTTCCGTGGGCGAGACCGCCTTGAGGATGACCAGTTGCTAATCCAGGTCTGGCCACTGCTGACCAGGAGAGGCCCTGGATTGCTCCTCATCGAGGACTTCTGGGGTTCAGGCGAGCAGCTATCGCAGGTAGCACTGCGACTCAGCGACAGGCTCCGGAAGAACGGTGCGCGTGGCGCCTCCAACACTCCCGATTGGACTGTCGCGATGCGGAACCTCCAACGCAGCCTGGACGTGGCCCTGCCGGTAGAGCACGGCGGGTGGCACTTGTCTGGCGCGCTGCACGAACTGGTCGGCGAGGATTGGGCGATCACGACGGCAGGGATTGAGTACCGCGACCTCGGCGTGGTGGTCGCCGTCGAGGCCATCCCGCGGCGCCCCTTCCCGTTTGGCCGCCGTGCCGAAACGGACGAAAGCACACACCCGACGGAGTGGGATCCCGGCATGCCGGACGGTGCAGACCCGGACGAGTGGGCCCTCGTGCTCAGCCGCGGGCGCGCCGCCCTCGAACGGCCAGGCTACGCGCTTGAGGCCGGCACCGGTCTTGGCTGGACGTCTGAAAGCGTTCGGACGTGGATCCCTGCTGGGCGCATGGCCAAGCCTCCGCATGCCGGATGAGGGTTGGGCACTCGAGGTGTCCCGGGCCCACGATCTCCCACCACCTCAAAGTGCTCCGCGAGGCCGGCATCATCACCGGAGACCGCCGCGGCACCTGGGTCTACAACCGACCCGTACCCGCCAGCCTGCAACAGCTCGCCGCGCTCCCTCGACGCCGCGACCCTGACCGGCGCCTGACACCTCGCCGGCATAAGCATAAGCGGCCGGCGGCCCGCGGCGGTACAGCCGTTCAGCGCATCACTCGACGACATCCTCAACGTCGAGAACCTCGGACCGTGCTCCCGACGCCTCCACCAATAGGCGCGACGGGGCGTTGCGGTCGCACTGCTACGCGCCGACCAGATGGAGGCGCAAGCGCACCTCCAGCCTTAGCCGAGCATCCAAATGCCCACCAAATCCTCCGAGTAGACCAGATCGTCAACGACGTTCAGTAGCGGCATTAATTAATAATTGTTCCCTACCGTGAAGGCGAAATTCAAGATCTGACATGGCGCCGCGGATGCTGCGGCGAGCATCCGTCCGCAGGACTTCAACCACGGCCGTAATGGCAGGGTTGGTATCCACGACAGCCAGATGACCGTTCATCGCCAAGGCAAGGTTCTTTCGCACGCGGTGATCTTCGTCGCCGGCAAGACGGAGGGCTACGCCAACGTCGAGTGCACCTGGATCCCTAGCCCAGCGGGCGGCCGCGATGGCCCTCATCGCTGGCAGTGGATGTACTGCATAGTGATTGAGATCCAGACCTGCCCGACGCATTGGTAGCTTAAATAAAGCCCGCCCGATCCGCCATTGGGCAGCGTCACCGACCGTACGAATAAGCGCAATGCCGAGTTCCTCGATGGCTTGGAAATGAGTGTCATCACTGGCGACGCGAGCCGCGCACGCGAGAGCTAGGTCACACAACGTTGGCCGGGAAGACCATTCGTTGCTTGCCTCAAGCGAGGGCTCGCTTCCATAGCGGACCTGGACTAAGTCTGCGTCGTGATTGCCACGGGCAATGTCCATGATTGTCGGCCAGATGGTTGCCTGGGTCTTAGCGTCAACCGCACGGATAACATTGATCAACGACTGAAGAGCGAACCGCCGGTTAAACGTCTCCGCCCTAGGGTCCAGCGCCTGGCCCAACAGTTTGCGGGCAACGGAATTGCATGTCATTGAGTCCAGAACGGACGCGAGAATAGCGACCTGGGAGGCGTCGGCAGGAATTGTCATCAGGGACGAACCACCGGCTCGATCATCGAGCGCTTGATCAACTCGTTTACGCGCAAGTGCCAGCGCAGGTTTAGGGTCAGCGCCGGAGATAATGAGCGCTATGCAGGCATCTTGACTTTCTGCGGCTGCTTCTGAGAGAAGCTTGCCGAACGCTTCCCGGTATTTTGTAAGTGTCTGCTCACCTCTGTCCAGAATGACGCTGGCCATCCGCTGATCAGCGAGCAATGCCCGGACTAGTAGCGGCACGACATCTTCTCGCCTGGCTGCAAGTGAGATCAAAATCCGCGCGACCGCCTCGTCGGTGTCCCGAGGACGACGCGGCCCGACGAGTCGATCCAGCACGCGTAAAAGCACATCGACCTGGCCGTCAGTAAGGACGTCGCATAGCACTGCCAGGGCGTCGAAGGCCCGAGGTCGCGCCTGCGCGCCCCAGGTACGGACATCTGGGTCGGGTGCGGAGACTTCGCCGAGAGCGGCGCTCGCCCACGCCTGCGCGTCGTCATCACTAAGAAGATCGGCAGCCGCGGCGACCGCCGCGAACGCGGCCGCCCGGCAGCACTCCACCGGCGTCACATGCATGTTGACCTGGAGGCGAGCTGGTCTGTCGGGTAGTGCCTTCGCCGCCTTTGCAGCCTGGTCAGGTGCGCCGGCTCGGACAAAAGAGTGGACTGCTTCCTCTACTTGGCCAAGCCGCTGCTGGAGTTGCGCCAACGAACGTACAGCTTCGAGTTCCTCGGCAAGCTGCCCGCGGACGACCGTCTGCCACCGCCATCGCTGAGCAGTCCGAAGAGCCTCGCTGGGACTGTCCAGGTCTAACATCGCACGGCGGGCGTGCTCTGCGGTGTGCGGCGAGCCCGGCAGTCCGCTCGGAGTCGAATTGGCTCGCAGCGCCTGCGCAAGCGGATGCTGTTCGTCCCTTCCGATATCGGAATACCAATGCCGGACGGTACGGAGCGCGTAGAGCCAGTCGGCGGCGTCGTCGAACATCCTTTCTACGCACGCTCGCTCGATGGCCAGCAGATATTGTTGCTGCGCGCCGGGGCCGTCGCCCGACAGCGCCAGGTAGCGGCCATAGCGTGCGTGCGCCCATGCCACAATCGGGCGCCGGTATCTCCGATGAATCTCGGGCGTAATGGCTGCCCAGCGGCCCGTCGCATCTGCGAGGCACATCTGCACCCGTGCCGCACTGCGCTGCGCTGCATCGTCGTGACGCGCAGCCGACGCGAGAACGATCGCCTCTAGTACGTTGCGACGCTCCACGACGTGCTGAGGAGCTGCTGCGGCGATCGCCTCTTCGCAAAGGAACGCTGCTGCCCGCTCTCGGTACGGATCGCCCTCTTCAAGTGCATCGAACGCTGCAATGAAACCTTCGAGATCGGAACCTTTGGCGACCCATACAGCGGCACCGACAGCTTTCCTCGCTCGCCCAACCGAGATACTCAACTTCTCTGCCCAGTCTGGACGGCGTCCATCCTCTAACGCGAAGCCTGCCTCCCACGGTTGAACGACCTCGAGGTGGTTCCAGGCCAGACCCATCAAAGCGATCATCGCTTCGTCTGGGTGCCCGGCACGTTGAGTCGCCTCGGCCTCCTGCCGTCGCATGAACGCTGCGTGCGGCCAGTAGCCTGCCGCCTCCAACCTGCTGGCGATTTGGGCGTAGGATGAGGCGGCTGCAGGATCCGCGTCCGCTAGCATTCGCTCAGCCTTGTCGAGCATGTCTGTTAATCCGACCGCCGCTACGGGTCCCCTCACAACCGCATCTGCGTCCACGCTTTCCACACGGCCAACACTTTGCAGGTCCTCGCTTGTGCTTTCGCGTAGACCGAGCCCACGACGTCGAAGCTGACGTCGAACACTGCTTGCGTCTACGACACCAGCCGTAACTCCCCAGTCCTGAGCCAGCGCGGTCAAATGCCCAAAGAGATCGATCGGCTTGAGGCCGTACGATGTCGCGATGGGACTGAGCCTGTCAAGGGCTGCAAGATAGTCGGCCCCGCGAGGACCTTCGCTCACGTGCCACACCTGCAGCGCTGACAAGAATGCGTGCGTTGAAGCATCAACACCGCCGAGATCGGGTGCCCCGCGCGCAATCGCAGCAGTGACGACCTTGCGGACCTGCGTCAGTCGATCACGGACCTTCCGATCGATAACGCCGCGCTGGAAGATTGCGGCGAACGTTGTGGCAGAAGAATGGCCCGCAGCGAACTGCGCTAATACAGCCAGTTGAGCCAAGGGTTCCGCCTCTCCCCTAGCGATGAGGCCCAGGCCCAGATCTCCGCGGGCTACGTCGTTGGCTCTGTCGCGAAGGACGTGTAGTCCTTGGACCACCACGTCAACAAACGGGGAATCGCTGGCTGTGACAGACAGGGTGTGTTTCACCTGGTACTCAGTACACAACGGCGACGGTCCGGGCTCAGCGGTGAGCACAACGTCATCAAGAAGGTGGCCGAGCGCGCGCTGCTGGAGGGCCACGCCAACCAGCGGCATCTGAAGTCCAGGCGGGTGCGTACCAGACAACAGGTAGGTCAAGGCAATTGCGGCAACTCGGTACTCGTAAATGGTGCCCACGCCACCGGCAGCCGCCGGGGACACGGGGCTCTTCGTCGTCATTCGCTCCTGCCTGAGCTCGAGGAAACCGACATCGTGAGACTCCGAAATTTGCACAGTCATGTTCTTCAAGGCGGCTCGCTTTCACCGCATGGATAGCACACCGCACCGACGTGTTGGGCCGTCACAGCGCCACGACGGCAGACGGCACGGGCTGTCCGCGCAGGCCCTGATCCGACATGATCGGCCTCCGTTGAGGCTTCCAGCCGGACGTGCGGATCGCCCAAGCGTCGTTCTCCCGCCGACCGGACGTGTCGCACTCCGGCAGCCCCACCCCTATCAAGACGCTGTTGGGGAGCCAGGGATGGCACGGTCCCTGGCTCGGACCGCCGAAGACCAAGGCGGCCGTACGCGACGTCAGGTTGCCGCCGTTTCTCGTCGACGGGCTCGACCAACTGCAGCACAACCATCCGTACGAGACAGTCGTTTGTACCGACAGTGGTGGCTGGCTGTGGCGGACTACGTTCGTTGCACGAACATGGCGACCAGCATGCGACGGCGACCCGCGACACGATGAGCCGGCGGCAATCCTGGGCTGCGTTTTCACGATCTCGCCACACCCACCGAACCTGGATGGACGAAGACACGACTCCCGACGCCGTCGCCCTGTCACCGCTTGGGCCACCAGGCGACCGGCATCCGCGGCGTCTACGCCCACGCCACCGACCGAATGCAGACCGCCCTACTGCGAGCACTGCAGAACCGATGGGACGACGCCTACAGCCACTGGTAATGAACGGTCAGTGTTTTGGCACTTACCATGGGAGCAAAACTGGTCCCAGAATGTTTTCTCGTGTTGCGTAAACCGGTACGCGTAAGGAAGATAACCGCCCGCAGTGTACCCGGATTCGCTATCTGCATGGAACATTTGGCCTGGCGTTTAGAAAGGGTCTTCGGTACATGCCAAATAGCCGACTTGCCGCAACATCCGCCGTTGTGCGCGTTCAGTAAATGGCGGCGACTCGCCTGGCTCGCAGTGTAACGTTTGACCGTTGCTACCAACATAGAAGGCGACGACAACGCCTCCATGGTGGCTACAGGCTCCACGCTTGCCAATGCTGCCCGAGCGCCATCCATCAGCACACGTTAGGTATGGGTCCCAGTCAACTAACGCAAATGGATGCTCAATCGACGGCGGCGGAGAACTAGGCCGCGCAGTTGCCGGCACAGTTGATGTGTTAGTCCTGGACGGAATGGAGCTTAGCAGGATGCATAGAACCACAATCACCGGAGGGCTCGCTACGACCGGCACAATCCGCGCAGATCCGAGTACGTTTTTCGCATCCTGGTATATAAGAAATACCGGAAATGCGAGAACTACGGGGAAGACCATGAGGCCGGGCCCCCAAGCATCTTCGACGAGCCCAGCCCAAAAGAAGATGGTAAAAATGGCAGGTATCAACCCTAAGCCGCAGCAATAGATAACCTTGTGGATCCACGATCGGGATCGTGCAGGGTGACCTTGGTTGAGCTCGCCCGATGACATTTTAGAAGCATCGTCGTAGGCCAAAGCTCTGTCCTCATACAATTCGGCAGCCTTCTTCGACTTCTACGGCAGCTCGCTCGACGCCCAAGTCCGCGTAGGCACCGCATGGTGGCTACCTTGTTGCCGGATTGCTCGCTTGTCCGGCGCTGACGCGGTGCACCGGGGGCGCCGCCGGCCGTGGCACTCTTGTCCCGGCCTCCCTACGGCCTTCGGTCCGGTGGCCGGGCAAGTCGGCGGCCGCGGCAGCGCCCCGCGCCAGATAGCGGCGCATCTCCGGCCGGCTGCTGCCTGCAGTGCAGCCGGTACGGTCGTGACCGCGACTGCGGATCTGTCGGCACTCGCCGCATCGAGCTAGACGGAGAGTGGGTGTTGAGCTGGCGAGACGTCGGAGCAGCCGATGGAGCTAGGCGTCTTCGGAGCCTCGTGCGCGCGGCAGAGGAACGCGTGCCAGCGTGGACCGTGTCGTCACGATCCAGACCGGAGTCCGAAGCGGTTGGTGCGGGCTCGGCATACGTCGCAACCTGCTAACGTTCTCGTCTTATGTTCTCTGGCCTTGCGGGTAACGATGTCTACGTCTGAGCGGATGGAAGGCACACTCGCGCTGTTGGGACTTCCTTTCGTCTTTACGCAGGATGGTCTGCTAGGCACCAGCACGTTTCTCGACGAGGCCAAGGAACGCGGCATCGACGTATCCCTTGACCAGTTGCGAGCGCTGCACAAGAGCCGTCTGCTCGTGCCGCTGTACCTGGTCGATGATGAGTTGGTAGACGGTCTGTGCATCGACAACGGCACCGAACCGATCCTGGGTAGCAATCCTCGCGGTTGGACACTCGACGCCGGCCGCCGTGGCCGCGTGTGCGATGCGTGGCAGGTAGAGTTATCGGATCGGTGGCCGTACACGCTCCCCCAGGACATCGATGACGCCGCAGCGAAGGAGTGGTGGAACGGCTTCACCTACTCGCCCTGGCAGCTGCTCGAGCTTCCACGCGCCGTGAATCAGTACGAGTTCATTCGGTCCGGCATGCGCACTTCCGCCTTTGAGCAGCGAGCGCTGCAGTCGCGTCGGCTAACGTGCGTGCTGGCCGCTCTGGCAACTCGTTACCTTCCGAGCGTTCTCGGCCGGCTCAGCTTCCCGCCTGGGGTGGACGAGGCGGCACTACGTCGGTATCGGGCAACGTCGGACCTGTTGGAACTGATCCAGGTTGCGGGCTTTGAACCCTCCGACCTGCGGACGGAGGCCGACGCGTTGCTGTTGCATGCTCACAAGGATCCGTTAGCGAAGTGGCTTCCGCTGGTGCGGTATGCGAGCTATGCGGGTTGGTCGAAATTGCGGGGCGCACCGCTGGCGGCCATGTGGCACCGCGTGGCCGCCGAGGTGCTCTTGCGCGCCCACGAAGACCTGGCCGGTGAGGGTGTTGTCGATCCGTTGCCAGACCTGTCCGGCACGTCGTGGTGGGCGGCCCAGCATGATCGGCTGGCGCCGCGGTACGCCGAGGCAGAGACACTCGAACGCGCGCTCGCCGAGCTGGGCCTGTCGCCGCACCCGAAGGTGATCCTTCTGGTGGAGGGCGAGACGGAGCTTTACCACGTTCCACGCTTGCTCGCCGAGTTCGGCTTGTCTCGACCGCAGGACGTCCGCGCGCAACGGACGAAAGGGTCGAAGATCAACGCTCATCTGATCGCTCGCTACGGTGTCACGCCACGCGTCGGCCGGCGCCTGCATGACCGTTGGATGTTGGACGCGTCTCCGACGGCGTTGTACATCGCTATGGATCCCGAGAACGATTTCGCCACGCAGGCGAAGCGGAGAAAGGTCAGGGCCGACCTGCAGGCAGCCATCCGCGAGGAGGTGAAGTACCAAGACGCCGACATCGGCCAGGACGAGCTCGATGCCCTCATTCACGTAAGTGTCTGGGGAGAGGACACATATGAGTTGGCCAACTTCACCGATGACGAGCTGGTCCAGGCGATCACGACACTCGCTACGCGACAGAACAACGCCTGTGTGTCGACAGCGGCCTGGGAGGTGGATCTGCGGACCGAGCTTCAAGCCGCTCGAGCCGCCCACCGCGACATCAAGGTGCCGCTGGGCCGGATGCGGGTCAAAGACGACAAAGTGGAGCTTGCCAGTCTGCTCTGGCCGACCCTGTTGACCAAGTGCGAGGCCGAGTACGCAAGCGCCACCATAGATACTCCGGTGTTAAAGATCGCTCTTGAAGTCCGCGAGCTTGCAGCGAAGTTGACCGGCGTCTTCGCGCTGGTCGGGCCAAGGTAGACCTACTGATTGTGGTCCCAGATGGATCGGGTCTGCTCTGCGAAGTCATAGGCATGGGCCTGCTCGCGGCGCTCTCGCACGGCTCGGCGAGTCGGGTGCCTGGCGGCGCGTTTAGGATCCGAAACTGGCCTCCCGGGAGCCAGGACGGTGCTCCGTGTCGTTGGCATCGACTTCGCTCAGTCAACTCAATGGCTACGAGTTAGAGGGCTACGACGTCGTGATGCATCGTCCTAGTTCATGACTTCCACTAGGACCGCAGCGATCGATGCGGCCGTGCCGGCGACGGCAACAAGGAGGCTGGCCCATTCGAACGAGGTCCATCCGCGCCGTGTCGGCTCGCCAACATCGACGTGCTCGTCGGGGCTGTGGGGGACGCCGCTGTGGCCGTTTCGACGTAGCCACCAGAACCGTCCGATGCCTCCTCCCAAGAAGCTGACAAGCCAGACGAGTCCGAAAATGATGAGGATGCCCCAGCCCTTGCGGGCAATCTCGCTGGTCAGCCCGACGTGCCAGACGATGGTGCCGATGGCGACTAGTGCAATGCCGGGTAGCGCATAGCCAAAGTAGAAGACTAGCCGGTCGGCGGGAACGGCGACGTGACGGCCGAGGAAGAAGAAGACGAACGGGGTCGCCAGCCCAAGGCATACGAACCCGACGATGACGCTCCACACTCCCAGGTCCAGCGCGGAACGCGCGATCAACAGAGATATGCCCAGTACAGTCGCGACGATGCATCCGAGCAGGAACAACGCGTCGGGATGCCCGGTGTCGTCGCCGTATTCGTAGCCTCCGGAGTCGTCGCTCACGGCGACATTGTCGTTGCGCACCGCCTACGGCGACAACCACCGAGGCGTTCTCCCGCGTGCGAAGCGAAATTGTGGTTGCCGCACGGATGAGAATGGACGTCATGCATGACCAAAGCCGGTTCGGCCCCGAATTCGTTGCGGCCCACCGGGCCGCGCACGGCAAGCGCACGCCGGAGCAGCGGCAGTTGACGTACGACATCGCCGTGGATGCAGCGTTCGAGTCCTGGCGGCGCTGGTACGACGAACAGTTCGCCCACCTACCGGCGCCGCAGGCCGACGAGCTCGTCCGGCGCCTCTGGCAGGACGAACACTTCTGGCCCGTCACCTTCGAGTTGGCCGCCGGTGCCGCGATCCGGTCAGCCGGCTACACGGCTCGCTACGAAAAGGACTATGACGGCCTGACCCCTGATTGGTCCGCGCTTACTCCCGAGGGCGAGCTAGCCTTCTTCGTCGAGGTGCACACGGACCAGCCCTCAAGAGAGACCTACGGACGTATCCGCGCGTGGAAGGCGCTCGAAAGGCGTATTGCCGGGATACCCGTCAACGTAGTCCTAGCGCTGCAGGGAAACGGACACGTGGCACCGCGGCCACCCGATGCTGGAACAGCAAAAAAGGTCGCACGAGAGATCCATGCGCGGCTGCTTGGCTCGCCCACCACTACGCGCATCCAGGCTTGCGGCTACACGTTCGTCGTTCTTGCCGACAGACTTGGGCCTCTCCCTTCGGAGAACGGTCTGTGCGCTCAGTTCGCCGCGCCCAGCGGCGTAGCCGGCGCCGTCGATGCCGGCCGCCTAGTGCAAGCTGTCGACGACAAGGTGAGCAAGTACGCGAAACTAGCTGTCCGTCATGACGTTCCGCTTATCGTTGCTGTTGGAGCACACCGCTTTACCCGCGTCGACCTTTCCGATCTTGATGATCTTCTCGAAGGAGTCGCTACGATCAGCTTTCAGTTCAGCCCTGGCGATACCTTCCTGGGCACCAAGTCGGTCAACCTGGCGCGACCTGCACAGTGGAAGATGCCAGCCGACCTCGCCGGCCTGCTCTGGCTGCACAACCAGCCGCCGTTCGGCGCTACAGCGCGGCCCAACCCTGAGGGCCACCGCAGCATGCCGCCCCTCCTCGCCGGATTGACAGACGCCCAGCCAAGCACTCAGCAGTAGTGAGCTACCCCGGCGGGCCGCGTCTGCGGGAGGAGGGCCTGCCGGCGATCGAAGGCGGGGAATCGGGCCGGGCCGTGCGTGATCCGTTTCGCGAACCAGCGCCGCCCTACGGGCGTTGGATTCCTGGGGGGACGGGCTCCCTGCGGCGTGCGACATCGACCAGCTCCGCCAGGCGCCGCCCGAGTTGGGCGAGCGATTCCAGGTCGTGCTGTCCGGTGCCCTGTAGATCGCCAACGGTGTTGAGGACGTAGCCGGTGAGCACGGCGATCTCGCCCGCCACGGGAGCGAGTTGTAGAGCAGGGTTCAGGGTGTCGTCACCGGTGTAGGGCTCAACGATGGTGCGGTACTGCTGGGCGACGGGGTCGAGGTGGGCGGCCAGCTCGCGCAGGTTCGGGGGGTGGGCCATCAAGACACCTTTCAGCAGCGCGACATTCTGTGGTTGGTCGAATCCACAGCGTACGGGTCGGGGGTGGCGCAACCAGATCAGCGCACGAGCGCACGCACCGTCTCGCCGCCGAGCAACGGCTTGCCGTCCGGGCCCTTGATGTACGGACCCCGATAAATGACCTTGTGGCGTTGCTCGCTGGGGTACCACTGGCGAACCTTGTGCATCCGCACCACCCAGCGATGTTGCCAATTGCGGCCGACCGGCTCACCAGCCGCGCGCTCGTCGCGCTGCCGCAACCGGATAACGCGCACGTCCGGCGACAGACCGGCACGCTGGCCGATCACCCGAGCCGCGTGGTTGGTCTCCGCCTGCTCGACGCCGGCGATGCGTTGCTCACACAGGCGCCAGAAGGCGTACAGGAACCGCCAGGCGAAGCTGTCATCGGCGTCGTCGATCTCGCTGCCCGAGGCGTATTCGCCGAGCAGGCGACCCTCGTCCTGTCCCATCATCTCCGCGGACTTGCGGTACGCACCGTCGACGGCCTGGGCGGCGCTAGCCAGCCGCTCAACCTCATGGGGGTCAGTGGCGCGCTGTGTCTGGAACTCCAGACACCGCACGGCGTCCAACAGCAGCGGCGGCAGCGGGGTGCCCTCGCGACGGGCCTCGGCCACCAGCTCAAGGAACGAGTCGGGCCGGACCGGACCGGACGTGTCGTGGAAGACCGCGATTCGCACGCCGGGCAGACCACGGACACCATCCGCAGCCAGCGGATCTGGCACGTTGAACTGGCCGGGGTGCCAGCACAACGCCCGGACATCGCCCAGATCCCCGCCGACGCTCCTGACCAGCACCGGATGCGGCAATACCAGCAAACCCGTCGGGCTGGGCAGGTCGTCCTCCGCGAGCAGCTGGAGATCATCGCGGGTCAGGCCCTGTGCCGCGGCGATGACCACGTCGCACATCTGTGGGGTGAGCACGTACAGCTCGGCGGCAGCGAGGCACCTGGCCTCGTCGCTGGTCAGCAGTTCGGCCGCCTCAGCCCAGTCAGCCGGATACGGCCGCTTGTAGCCCAGGCCGCCGAACAACAGGTCCATTGCCGCTTCACGGCTACCGGTGTTGGCCCTGTGGATCGCATAGGCACGGGTCAACTTGTGCTGACGCAGCTGCCGCGCGATCGGCGCGGTCTGCAGGTGCGCCACGGTGCTCATGCGCGCCTCGCGCGCAAACCGCGCCGCACTAGCCACTGTCCACGACTTACCGGGCATGACAACCTCCCCAGGATGCCGGACGCGTGACGGTACCAACACGGTACGTCAATTTGGCGATGTCGTTGGTCGGCCAGTTGCCGGGCGGCTACATGTGAAAGATGCGCCCCCACGACAACGGCCTGCTCGTCGGCGCCGACGCGGAAGTAGCGTCCGGCGGTCTTCATGAAGGCGTGCTCGAGCAGAGCTTGGATCTGGGGACGCCGGCACCGCTCTGGCGCAGCCGGGCTGGTTGTCCCGCTCACGCAGCCACGCCGAGATAAGGCCTGATGGAGAGAGGAGGGTCTTTCGAGGGATGCTTCGCGCGACGTACCTATAGAGCGCGGGAAAGGATCAACAATGAGCAGCGCTAAGTGGTGGCGCGACACCGACACCTGAAGGCGCCGTCGACACCGCCGGCGGCCAGGGCACCTTCGACGCCTCCCTCGGCCAGATGCTCGTCCCGGCACGCGGCTGGCGGCTGGCCGCACTACGCAAGCCCTGGGAGATGACCCAGGACCAGGTCGCCACCCGCATGGGCGTCAGTGTTGCCCGGATCTCCCCCGGCCACCTGCTCTGTGTAGTCCGCGCGCAGCGGTCCCGAGACGTTGCCAGTTCAGTTCGGACCTGGCCGCGACACTCGTCGGTCACAGTGCCAGCAGGCGTGCGGCGCGGTACTCGTCGATGCCGCCCCTCCACCCCGCGAGCGGGAGCGTGATGTCTGATCGCCGCGGGCCCCGCAGCGTGCGACTCGCCGCGTGCCGCTCGGCGGTGGGGATGAACCGATCCCACATCGGTGGCAGTACAGGGCTCGGCAGTACTCCGTACTCCGACAGTCCGATCAGAATGCCGTACCGCTGGTATTTGTCAGTGCCTGGCAAGAGCTTCGCCCGTGCCAGGCGTTTCTCCAGCGCACTTGGGATCGTTCCCGTAGGCGACGACCGGATGAGGTCGAGCAGGGCGCGTAGCTGTGCGCGGTCCTGCGCGTCCGGCTCGGGCAGCCCTTCGCTTGTCGCGGCCTCCAGGTCCGGCAGGTAGCGATTCGGGATCTCGTTCCATGCCCAGCCGAGCGCCAATCGCAGCAGCACCTCCGTGACATCGACATCCGTTGCTGGTTCGAGGCCGCAATCGGGCACGTCACCCGCGCGCTTCGCCGAGGCGCGGAGGAAGCGCGCCCAGCCGTACGAAATGATTGTTTGGCGTCCGCGTGGGGCACTGCTCATCCCGGCAACAAACGCCGCGAGCACCGCGTCCTCGTTGAGCGCTGTCGCGGCTTCGTCGGCCCGCTCGACGACCTCGCGTGCGCTCCACCGCTCGGGTTGCCGCACCGGCCAGCCTGCGCCGCGAGCGGCAGCGACGTCGGCGGCCGCGTAGGACGGATCGGCTCCCATAACCGTTGATGTCCGGGTGAGGCGGTAGCCATAGCAGCGCATCAGGATGTCCCGCTCGGCACCGAGCGGAATCCGACGCGGCGTGATGATCATCAGGCAAGGGTATCGGCTACGCCCGGTGGGCGGTCGAACTGGGTGTCGGCGTGATCGAGCAGGAATCCTGGCGATATTCGCACCCGCGGTGAACAAGGATCGTGCCCGCGGCACGCTCGATCATGGCCGGCAGAACTGCTGGGCGGCGATCGGGCGCGAGCCAGCCGTTCGGACAGACGGACGCCTACAGATGAACGCGGTGCCGGCACCCGCATCAGCCCCATCCCAAGGTCGGACATTGGTTGCTCGGTCCTCGGACGTCAGCCACCCCGTCCGGCCTCTTGATCCGCGGGTTCGGGTTCGAGTCCCTGAGGCGGCAGCCGCAGCGTTTGAAGATCACGCCGGTGCCTGACGTGGGTCTTCCTCGTTGATCATCTGCAACGCTCAACGAGTCGATCCAGCGGCCGCTTCAGTTACCGGCCACTGGGACCTGACAGCCTGCTAAGCGTTACCGCTTGGTGCGTGCAGACGCTTCCATCTTTCCCTGCGCCGCAGCAGTCGCGTAGCAACCTGCCGGAAGGGGCCCAACGGGCGTACGACCCACCGCGTTGGCCGATGAGTTGCCCAGCCGGCATCGTCCAAAATTCAAGTCCCTGGCCGGAGTGCGGCGGCGCGTTGGACGAGGTAGCGCTGTTCGGCTCGGCTGGCGGCGCCGGGGTCTCCAGGACTATGCCTCCACCCTTTCGGCCGAACGGTCACTGCGTGGCCAACAGCACCCCGAGCACCGAGGCGACGGCCACGCCCAGCAGCACGACGGCGGCAGGCCCGCGGCGGTCCGCCGGGAGCCGGTTGAACAGTCGGGACAGCCGCCCGAGGACTGCCAGTGGTGGTGCGGCGAGCCATACGTCGCGTTCGACCCGCCGGCCGGCGTATCGCACGATGCCGGGCAGGTGACCGACGGCGCGCAGGAGGGGCCCGGCCATGGCGCGGCTGCGGCCGCGTGCCGGGACACGGCCTGCGGCCATCTCGGTCAACGCGGTGTGCAGGGCGGATTCGTCGTTGGCCCAGTGGGCGCGGTAGCGGATGACACCGGACGGGTCGATGAGGTACGCCGAGTTCGGTTTCGGGCTCATCGCACGGTGCAGACGCCCGTCGATGTCGTCCACGGCGACCTCGAAGTCGATCGCGTGATGGTCGCGCAGCTGTACGGCGTGGCGGTGCTTGACGGCGAACGTGTCCGGCTGACCGAAGACGTCGCCGGGGTGCGCCTCGCGCGTGTTCACCAGCACGAACCGAACGCGGTCGCCGAACTGGGCGTGCAGGCGCCGTAGTACCGGACCGGCGCTTTCGGTGACCGGGCAGGTGCGGGAGCCGAACACCATCAGCACCGGCCGTGTCCCGAGGTCGGTGTCGCGGAACCGGCCGCCGTCGACCGTGGCGAGGTCGAAGGCCGGCATCGGGGCGCCTGGGCCGGGGGCGTCGCGGCTGAACGTCATGTCGTCGATGAGCAGCGCCGTGCCGAACCGGTTGAACCGGTAGGCGGTGCCGGCGCGGGTGTCCGCGTCGAGCGCTGACGGTTGCATTGCGTCTCCTCCTGAGTTGACTGATCGGTCAAGTGTTGGGTCATGCGAAAGCGCTGACCGGCCCGGTGGGCGGTTCAGCCGGAAGTCGCGAGCAGCAGCCGGAAGGCCTGTTTGGCGTCCAGTACGAGCTGCGGGTCGTCGTACGCCATGGCCAGCAGCGCCAGCCCTTGCAGATGGGCGAGCAGGCGCCGCGCGGCGGCGGGGGCCTCGACCGCCGGACCGACCTCGCCTCGCCCTTTCGCCTCGGTGACGGCGTCGGCGAAGTACCGCGTCCAGGCGTGCAGAACCCGCGCGGCCTGGGTTCGCGCCTCGTCGCCGTGGCTGGCCAGTTCTGCGACGAGGCCGCCCAGCGGGCAGCCGGGCGTGGCACCCAGCGCTTGGCGCATCACTGCCAGCCGGTGGGCGAAGCGGTCGACGAACCTGTCGATCCGCGCCAGCGGCGGCACGTCGTCGCCGAACGCCTCGTCCAGCATCGCCCGCATCAGCGCCCAGTTGCACTCCAGCACCGCGACACCGAGCGCCTCCTTGGAGGGGAAGAAGTGGTAGAGGCTGCCCTTGTGCACGCCGGCCGCCCGGCACACCTCGTCGGTGCTGACCTCGGCCAGCGACGAGGCATGCACGAGGTCGCGGGCCGCCGCGACGATCCGCTCCCGGGTGTCGCGCGCCATCACACCTCCCCTAGTTGACCGTACGGTCAAAAGCTAGCCTGACTTGACCGGGCGGTCAAGTCTTCGCCCCGGCCACTGACGGATGACGGTCACCGACCGGCTCAGCCCTCGGCCACCCACAGTCGGTTCGCGTCGGGCTTTGGAGCTGCGGTTGGTTAGTAATCCATCCCGGGACCGCTGTGAGCAGGAATGCGCGAGCCTGCCGGCGAGGCTCCCGCCGTTGTACC
The DNA here is from genome assembly GCF_039528515.1 of Luedemannella flava. Classification (NCBI taxonomy): domain Bacteria; kingdom Bacillati; phylum Actinomycetota; class Actinomycetes; order Micromonosporales; family Micromonosporaceae; genus Luedemannella; species Luedemannella flava. The sequence goes on along the minus strand of NZ_BAAALT010000136.1, from coordinate 7,254 downwards.
TGCCGAGAATTATGTTCGTCCTGGTGAGTCAAGGCCCACTCAGACGACATCGCTTTGATGAGCGTTCGGTGGCAGATCAGGGCGCACGCGATGGTCACGAAGGTGAGGAAGTGATCAACCAAGGAGTACATCGGGGCAGCGCCGTAATCAGCGCTGCCCCGATGTACTGGTGTGATAGTCACGCGGCTGGGCGTAGGGCTCGTACAACTGCCAGCTGGTCTGGGACGGGTGGTTGGGTGGATTGCCAGCGTTGATGCAGGGCGTTGACGATGCGTTGGCGCATGGCGGGGGTGACGTGGCTGTAAATGCCGCGCACCCCGGGGATGCGGTGGCCGAGTCGTTCCGCTTGGGCGACTTCGGGGATGTCGTCCTCGATGAGCCACGTCTTGTGGGTGTGTCGTAGGTCGTGGAAGTGCATGCCGGGGATGACTGGTGGGGTGGTCTTCGTGCCGTCGACGGCGGGTCGGAAGACGCGTCGGGACATGCTGGAGCGGCGGAGGAACGCTCCGCGTGCTCCACAGAAGACCTGCTGGTGGTCGTGGCTGTCGAGAACTTCTTGAAGGAGGGTGATCAGGAACGGGGGTAGGGGAATGTCGCGGGCGGAGGTGGTGGTCTTGGGTGGTCCCAGGTAGAGGTTGCCGGCGACCTCGTGCAGCGCCCCGACGTCGGGGTGGACGCGGATGAGGCCGGTGCCGAGGTGAGTGTTGGTGCGGGCGAGGCCGGCGAGTTCGCCCCATCGCATGCCGGTGTAGGCGGCGGTGATGACCAGGATCTGGTCGGCGCGGCGGTGGATGTTGTCGGCGATGGTGTTGACCTGCCTGGTGGTGGCGTGGGGTCGCTCGGGTGGGCGTCGGGTGACGACTTTGACTCCCGTGCAGGGGTTGTAGCCGATGCGCCGGTCGTGGACCGCTTCGCGCATGAGCAGGCTGAGTAGGGACATGACACTGGCGACGCTGCTGTCAGCGAGCTTGGACTTCAGCTGCTTGACGAAGACCTTGATGTGCTGGCGGGTGATCTTTGTTAGGGGCGTATCGCCGAAGGCGGGCAGTATGTGGATGCGTAGATGGCTGTCGTAGGCGGCCCACTTCGCGTGGCCGGCTTCGTGGCCGGGCCGCCAGATGTCAACCCACTCGGCCAGGGTGATGCGTCCGAGGGCGGGGTCGAGGAAGGTGTCGAGGGCGAGGTCGACGTCGACCTGCTTGCAGCGGATCTCGGCGGTCTTGCGGGTGGGGTGGGATGAGTCGGTGCCGACGCTGCCGTCGGTCTTGCGGTAGCGCACCCGGAAGGAGGTGCCGCGTTGTTCTACCCAGGCCATATGTTGCTCCCATGCGATGTGTGGTCACGTGGGTGGTGATCAACGCTTCGCCGGGGCCGGTGTGGCAAGTCATGATCCCGAACGGTGGTCATGGTTTTCGTCGGCCCTTCCGCCCGACCGCGGCTCGGGCGCTGGCGTCAACGATTGCGGCGAGATCGTCGGCGGAGAACCGCAAATGCTTGCCTAGGAAGGTGCAGGGCACTTCCCGGGCGGCGGCCTTCTTCCGCAGCCAGGACTCGCGGACCTGCAGGCGTTGCGCGGCCTGGGCGGGCGTGTAGAGCAGCGGACCGGTTGATCCGCGGTCGGTAGGTGTACGGGTCGGGAGCGTGGATCGGGGAATTCGGGATGGCAAAGCCATGGAGAGCTCCAAGGAGGAAGGGTGGCCGATCGTGGCCGGGGAACAGACAGAGGGGCGGGTCCGTAAAGGACTCGCCCCTCTGTACATCAATGGTCGCTAGCTATCTCGCCGAGTACGCGGCGGTTCGGTCTCAGCGACTCTTTCGTCGTGCGCGCAGATGTCGGGGTGTTGCGGACGTTCGGTGTTCGTCTCGTGCAGTATGTCGGCTCTACGCTCGAACGTCTGACCATCATCCGGACATGATCAGAGCAATACGGATCGCATGTCGCGTGCAGCAGGGGCGAACGGCCGTCCCAAGCGTTTAGGCGGTCGACACACTGCGGATGACCGCTCGGGCGGCGGTCAGTGCGCCTTCTATCTCAAGGCGCAGACGCGGAGGCATGTCCTTGCCATCCAACGCGCTGGCGCGGACGACCGCACACAGTGCGACTTGCTGGCGCCACTGGAGCAGTGCGGTGATGCCTGGATGCTTCAGCACGTCGCGGGCGGCGTAGCCATCGCGTACCGCCATCGCGTGGTCGACCAGCCGGGTGGTGGCTGCCTGTGCAGCCGGGTGAGTCGGGCCGCCCGCCGCCTCGATCACGGCCAAACCGAGCCGGGTGCCGAAGACGGCGAGTTCGGGGCTCAGGGCGAGCTGTTGGTACTGCGTCGTCATCGTATCGACCTGGTCTGCGAAGGGTTCGGGGTTGCAGAGGACGGCCAGGCAGGCTGTGACGGCGTTGAGCCAGGGTTGCTCATCGTGGTCGGTGGTATCGACGAGGCGGCGAGCGGTCTCCAGGTCGCCTGCGGTGGCGTGGGCGATGACAGCGACCTGGCGGCCGTCGAGCATCCGCTTGCCGATCCCGCCGTAGGCGCGCAGCTGCCGATGGGCTTGGGCCCATCGGCCCGCGCTGGCCAGCGCTCGGGTGCCGTCCGAGAGAAGAATGGTCCATAACCACTCCCGGACGGTGCGGCGCTCCTCATCGCCGGCGATGAGGTCCGCGGGAACGGTAAAACCTTCGACGCGTACGTCGTCGCCGTTGGTGATCGCGGTGAACAGACCTTCGAGTAGTTGGTAGCCGCTGTCGGAGCGTCCGGCGCGGATATGTAGCCGGGCGAGGTTGACCATGGGTTCCAGGGCGTAGCGGCCTACCTGCGCACCGCGGTTGGTGGCGCGCAGGTAGGCGCTGGTGTGGTCGTGGCACCACTGCCGGGCCAGGTCCGGTAGGTCGCAGTCGGAGGCGATCAGTGCAGCCAGGTTGTATACCGACGCTGCGCTAGCAAGGTCGCCGGTTGCGGTCGCGGCGCTGGCGCGTGCGGTCAGGTCGGCAACCCGGTCCGCTAGCGGCATGCAGACGGGCCGGGGCCGCGCGACGAGGGGAAACCGTGCGAAGGGCCGGCCGGCGGCCACGTCATTCCCAGACCACGGCGATGGGGTGGTGCGGGCGCTCGAGGACGAAACGCCCGGATGCCGGGTCGTGGGTGGCGTCCGAGTCGGGGATGCTGAACCGGACACTCTTATCGCGGTAGCTGTCGTTCCAGGTAAGCACGACGTCGGCCACCTGCTCGGCAAGATTTCTGCCGTGAGGCCCGTGCCCTATGACACCGACCTCGTAGAGCCTGCGGCCGTCGGCGGCTGGATCGGCGGCCCGTGTGGTGAGGTAGGCAACCGTCCCGTCATGCGTGGTGGCCATGGAACCCCACGGGAACATCGGGGTGACCACGCCGCGCTGGGCGGCTGTCGGCTTGCAGTTCATCCGCATGATCGAATTTGGGAGGGTGACGGCGAGGTAGAGGTCCATCCACTCGTACGGGACGTTGGCGGGGAACGTAACCGTCGTCCAGACCTCGCGCCGGTCGTCGTTCAACACTCCGGCCAGAGCCGATCCGTCGACTGGCTGGTCCTTGTGGGTTTGCAGGATGACGTCGGCGTCGATGCTGACCTCAGTACGGGCGTCATCGCCGATGCCGCGCAGCGGCATGAACACGGCGAGCTCGCTACCGACGCTGGTCCAGCCATCCTCGCCACGCTCGAAAGCGATGGACCGCGACGCCGCTCCAGCCAGGCGCAGGGGCACGACCAGGCGGCCGTCGGGGGCGAGCTGGTCCAGCCACGCGGTCGGGACCTCCCATGCGCCGACGGTGGCGATGACCCGGTCGTAGGGTGCGTTCGCGGGGTAGCCGAGCGCACCGTCGCCGACGAGGGCTTCGACGTTGGCGCTACCGGCGGCGTGCAGATGACGGCGGGCGCCGTCCACGATGTCGTCGTCGATGTCGAGCGTGGTGACGTACCCGTTGTCACCGACGACAGCGCCGAGCAGCGCAGCGTTGTAGCCGGTACCCGCCCCAGCCTCGAGAACGCGGTGGCCGGGCTGAGCATCAAGTTGGGCCAGCATCACGGCCACGATGCCGGGTTGCGACGCGGCGCTGATCTGGGTGCCGTCGCCGCTGTACTTGGTGTAGATAGGTGCGTCCGCGTATGCGGCCTCGGTATCGACGCCGGGCAGAAACAGGTGCCGGGGCACGGACCGGAACGCGTCCTCAACCACGGATGACGTGATCGCGCCCCGTGTAACGAGTTGATCGGTCAGGGCGTTGCGCAGGGAGCTGGCGTTTGTCATGTCGTCTGCCGTGGCTGCTGCCGTCACGGTCAATCCTTCCTGGTTAGTAGTGTGGCCGTGCTCGCCGCCGGTGAACACGTTGTTCAACGCCATGTGGGCGATGGTGGCCTGGTCGGTGAGCGACAAGCCGGCCCGGTTGGCGTGGAAGATCAGGTGGTGGGCGAGGACAGCGCGTAGGCCCCGCCGGAGGTCCCCGTGGCGGTTGAGGTGGGCCAGCGCTTGCCCGGCAGCCTCGAAGGCGTCGATCCAGCCGTCGAAGCCGTGCATCGGCTTGCCTGCAGCGCATAGCGGCCGGGCTGAGATGGTCATGAGGTGACGGGTGGCGTCGTGGAGCCTCTGGACCTGTGAGAGGTCGCCGGTCCGCGCGGTGGGGACGTCGTTGCGGTGCTCGGCGAGCAGCCGCCACACGTCGCCTTGCTCGTACCAGTCCAGGCCCGCGGCGCGCATAAGGACGCTGGCGAGCAGCACTGTCGTCTCGCGCTGGCCGAGGCCGACCGGGCGGGGCTGGGCCAGCAGGTGCGCGCTGTCGGCGTGGAACAGGTCGTGGGCTACGGCCATCGCGTCGTCACCGCCGAACGCTGTCGTTTCCGGCTCGTAGACGGCGATGCACCAACTGCGCGCGTCTCCCCCGCTTACAAGCTTGTCGAGTAGTTCGCTGAGGCCTGGGACCGGATCGGCGGCCTGGTAGCGCAGCCGCAGTGGGCTCTTCCGTAGGTACCACCAGCCGTGCAGGTCTCCGGCCGATTGTGCGGTGGTCATCGCCGGTCCGAGTTCGTCGATGAGGACCCGGCCGGCGGTCACCGGGTTGTCGAACTCGATATTGAGCTGATGCCAGATCATGATCGCTCGTCAGCCTTCCTCTGCGGGTTGCTGGTCAGGACGCTGCGGTCCCAACCGGTCGCCGTGCCGGTGGCGGCGGCCCAACAGCACAGGGCGGTTCCTGCGGCTCCTTCGAGCAGCCCTGGACCCGACGGGCGGCGCAGCAGTGCCGCCGCTGTGTCGGCAGGGCTGGCATCGTGTGTGGCGATCCGGTCCAGTAGTGCGTCGGCGACCGCGAGGAGTTGAGGGCCGGGCTCGGATGCGGTGGCGGTACCGATCCGGAGCGCGACCAGGGCCAATCCTGCGTACCCGTGGCACAGCGACGTGTCGTCGCCGGTGGCGTTCAGGTGGTCGGCGTCGGTGAGGGCTTGCAGCAGCACGGTGGCAGCATCGGCAGCTGCCTCGGGGTCGGCGACGACCAGCGCGGCGGCGTGCAGCGCGCTGACTACGCCCGCGCTGCCGTAGCACCATGACGGCCGCTGCTCCGGCCGGCTGCGGGCGGGCGTACCGACTTCCGCTGGTGTGATCCAGTACGGCCAGACCGGGACGCCTGCCGCAGTGGTGGTGCGCCAGCTGTTCAGCCAGTTGGTAATGGCAGTGATTGCGGCACGTTGGCCATCGACGAGCACGCCCACGCGAGCGGCGTAGGCCAGCAGCGCAAGCGGTCCGGCGATGCCATGCGCTACACCGGAGTTGAGGTGCCCTTCGGGGTACCGGTTGTCTGCCCGTCCTGACGGTCCGGTGGGCGTCCACCAGCCAGGTACCACGGTGCATCTGGTAGTCGTGACGGTGTCGGTGAGCCGCACGAGGTACTCCAGTACAGCACGGACAGCGGTGCCATCAGGCTCGCGGCGCAGCAGGTAAGTTCCGATGCCGGCCAGGCCGCGGATGACATCGAACTCAGCCAACGTAGCCGGCTGTCCGGCGTCCATGCGGGCATGTGCGGCGTCGACGCGTCGGCGCGCGTCTGCGCTGACGGCGGTGTCGATGGTGAGCAGCGCTCGCTCGTAGGCGCCGGGCTTCACCTCGGCGACGCCGGCCAAGGCGTGGCCGATGGCGGGCGCACCATGCGTCAGGTTGGTGTGCGGGCCGGTGGTGATCTGATTGCCGCACGCGGCGTCGACCCAGGTCCGGACGCGGTGCCACGGGCGTTGTTCGGCGGCGGCCAGTTCGGTGTGCAACATGATCACGCCGGGCATGCCGTGCCACAAGCTCTGACGAAGCCACGGCTGTTCGGGAAGGTCCCTGATCATGTGGTTGGGGTCGGCGAGTTCGTCGGCGACCGCGATTGCGAGCTGGCCGGCTGGGTGGGTCATGAGGCTCCTCTGCGGGCGATCCACCGTTTGGCGGCGGAGCGAGCCAAATACAGCGCGATCGCTTCGTCGTCGAAGTCGATCCGGTAGGCCCGTGCGTGGTGCAGGTGCAGCAGCGAGCCCGCGACGTCGTCGCTGTCGACGCCGATCGTGTGCGGTCCGACCATGTGGCGGTTGTAGGCGGCCAGTGCAGCATCGCGCGGCGCCCACGCGGCGACGATCGCCGGGCCACCAGGCGCGGCCCGCAACGCGGCCCACTCATCGTTGGGATCAGCTAGTACCACCGCTTCGTTGAGCAGCGTGCGGTCGATCGGTCCGGGTGCGGCGGCTGGGACGTTGTCGATAAGCCATCTCATGCCGTCCTCGGCGCTGCCGAAGTACCCGACTGCGATCGAGGCGCACGTGGCGGCCATCAGTGCCCGACGTGACGGCGTGCGCGGCTGCTGCAACTGCGTTTGCACGGCAGCAGAGTCGGCGCGGAACACCTCTTCGACGGCTGCGAGTGCTGGCCCTGATCCCCATCGGCCGGTCTCGGGATAGGAGGTGCAGTAGCGCACGTCCTTCAGCAGCCCGGCAGCATGCAACTGGTCGGCCCAGCCGCTAACGAGGGCGGCCGCAGCACCGAAGTCGTCGGATGTCGGCAGGTCCAGTCGTAGCCGCAGGTGATGGTCAGGGTTACGGAACCGTACGAACCACCATGGCAACCCTCCGTCCCACCGCTGTGCGAGTTGTTCGAGCAGTGCCGGCAGATGGCTCGCAAGGATGTGGTCCTGGGTCCCCCGGTCGCCGTGCAGTTCGGCGAGCAGCAGCTGAGAGGCCGGTCCGTGAGGCTATGTCCGTTTCGGAGTG